>CAMQBP010000030.1 GCA_946999025.1 uncultured Prevotella sp.
AAGGTAATACAATTATTCTTCACGTACAAAACAAGAAACGTTTAAGCGTCTGCCCAAAATGTGGCAAACTTCATTTGGTGAAAAATGAGGTTCACCTGGAAAATGGAGTGACACTATAATAAAGGCCATCACTCCAGATGTCGGATGTCCCTTATTTTATCCTCTCCGCACAAACCTTTTCAATAAGAAAGACAAAAAATATGGAAAGATATAGAATTTGCCATTGAACCCGATATTCTTATATCCTAATTTGATGCCGTATTTAACATCTGGATATTTATCATCACTTAGTAACTTGTTCAATGACGCTGTGGCGCCATCATTAGCTTTTACTTCCACAGGAATAAGGGAATCAGCATCTCTGATAAAAAAATCCATTTCCAGAGATGGCCTGTCTTTGCTGTAGTAATAAAGGTTATACCCTTGCTTTACCAGCATATCACCTACAATGTTTTCATATATAGCTCCTTTATATGTACCCAGATTCTTATTGGCTCTCAAATCATCTTGTGCTTCCTCATCAAGTGAGGCAATCAAAAGTCCGGTGTCTTTATAGTAAATCTTGTATAGCTTAGGATCATAGTTCCCTTTAAGAGGGAGCTCAGGTTGATTCAAACAGTAGCAGATGTTTATAACGCCAGCATCAGAAAGCCATTCTACACAACCAATGTAATCTCTATTACGCGCATTCTTTGCGATTTTAGTAATCTGGAAACGTTTGTTTTCTTTTGCCAAGAAGGTAGAAATGTGGTTATAAACGGCCTGAATCTTTGCTTTATCCAAACCTTCTACATATTTGGTAATATCCTCCTCATAGTCTTTGAGTAATTGCTTCTGTATGGTCAAAGTTCCACTGAAGTTCTTGTTCTTGATATATGTGTTTACAACCTCGGGCATACCTCCGATAGTAGCATAATCACGGAACAATTCAAAAAGAACATCCATTTGCAATTTGGCAAGTGGTTTAACTTCCAACATGTGCTGAAACAGCTCATCAACAAAATCTTCATTGTATCCTTTAGCCCAAAGAAACTCCTCGAAATCCATGGAATACATCTCATAATCTTCTTTATAGCCGACACTATTGGACTCAATTTCCCGATAACTAATACCCATCAATGATCCGGAACAGATAACATCGAAGCGTCCATCAAGTTTAAAGAACTTCAATGAAGTAGCACAATTTGGACAAGCTTGCAGCTCATCAAAGAAGAAAAGAGTTTCGCCAGGTATAAACTTTAATTCAGGATTGAGTAATGAAATGTTTTTAAGAATCGCATCAACTTCAAATCCATCTTCAAAGATATTCTTGTATTTTGGTTGCTCTACAAAATTAATTTGGATAACAGTTTTATAGTTTTGACTGGCAAACCACCCTATTGAGCGTGTTTTTCCAATCTGACGGGCACCTTTAATAATGAGCGGTTTTCTATCTGGATTAGCTTTCCAAGCCATCAAAAAGCTATCAACCTTTCTTCTAAGCAGTTGTTCCATATTAAAATCTTTAATTACAATGGCAAAGATAATACTTTTCACATAATCCAACTAATAAACATGTGATTATTTCACACTATCACGTTTGTTTTACTGTTTATTTTCACATAATTGCACTATAAAAAGAGGATAATTTCACATTTTCCACATTCTTTTTTATCGAATTGACTGGCTACAAGACATAGCTTCACTTATCCTAATCACCTGCGAATATAGTTATTTATCGTGTCTGTATGTCAATAAGTTATGTTAGTGTCAAAATTAAATTATTTTCGTTTTTGATACAGAATATGAAAAGTTTTGTGAATCTTTGCAGAAAAGCAGAACTTTGTTGTTGGGAATATATTACCTTTGCAGATGATGGGCTGCGACTTACCAAAGTAAACAAGTTTTCCCATGGCTTCGGCCTACATACTATTCGTAAAAGATGAGAAAGATTTATTTAATAGCAGCTGCCTTGTTGGCGGTATGTTCGGCAAAAGCTCAAGACTCGCTAACAGTTGTGCGAGTGAACGAGCAGCGCACTTTCCCGCAGGAAATCCCGGCAGGGAATTACAGTGGCATCACCTATATCGGTGACAGTGTGTATGCGGTGGTTAGTGACAAGTCGCCACAGGATGGCTTCTTCCTTTTTAAAATAGCACTCGACTCTATTACTGGCGACGTTCTGCACGTAGAGAATCTCGGCTTTAGAGGCGACACAGACAAAAATGGGGATATGGAAGCCATCACTTATGTGCCGTCTTCTAAAACTTTGTACATCACCCGTGAGACCGACAACACCATCAAAGAATATGCGCTGGATGGGCATCTAACCATCAGACAACTCTCCGTTCCTGTCATTTACCAAAGGGATAGGGGGAATTATGGGTTGGAATCTTTGAGTTTTAACGAACGAACCCAGACTTTTTGGACGTGTAATGAAGGGACGCTTCAGGGCGATGGCGAACAGGCCACTGCGACAAATGGGGTTCGTAACAGGTTACGCTTGCAATCGTTCAGTGCCGATTTTCAGCCTTTACATCAGTATGCCTATCTGATGGATGCACCGGAAGCAAACAAGAAAGCTTATCTCTATGGTATGGGAGTTGCTGAGGTCACGGCACTCGATGACGGCAGCGTGCTGGTTTTGGAGCGCGAATTTTATACGCCACCTTCTAAACTGGGTGCTTTTGTCAACAACAAATTGTTTTTGGTACACCCACAAAAAGGCGTTCCCATCGATGGGGAAGATGAGCTGAACGAAGCAATGCCTTATTTAAAAAAACGATTGGTGACGAAATGGACCACCCGACTATCTTTGTTTAGTCATGAGATAGCCAACTTCGAGGGTATGTGCCTTGGTCCTAAACTGGCAGACGGTTCCCAGGTGTTGGTCTTGGTATCTGACTCGCAGAACCAAGCGGGTGGGGTGATGAAAGACTGGTTTAAAACCATCGTCCTGTCCCTACCAAAACCATGAGATGTGCCATGTGCACATTGTAAGTTGGGTGCATGTACAGGCATAAACGAAAAAATCACAATCTCTTCGAGCGTGAAAAGACTGTGATTCGTTGATTTTTGAGGTACCTGGCAGAGTCGAACTGCCCTACACGGTTTTGCAGACCGTTACCTAACCGATCGGCCAAGGTACCCTGATTGATTTTTGCGAGTGCAAAGATAAGGTAAATAATTTGTTCTTCCAAACATTTATCTCACTTTTTCTCATAACACGCGGGCTTTCGATGGGCTGACGCTTGTTTTTTCAGTATCTGGTCATGCAATGCACATCCTTTGCATCCGTAGCATCTGTCGCTGCTGTGCCGCCACGTCAGGTATATTCTTCGTCCTGCATAAGCTGCAGCCGCGATGAGGATGGCAATGAGAATAGTGTATTGAACAACGTATGTCATATTGAGATTTTATGATTTCATTGATGAACCAGCTATCAATAGTGTATGCTGATTAGATCAGCAAGGAATTGAATCAACCCGAACCCCTCCCATACTTCGAAAGTTTTCTTCTTTCGAACATGGGAAGGATTCGGTGGTCGTTGATAGCCTATTGACGCCTCTTAATAAGCAAAGAGGGGATAGGTCTTCATCGTTTCGTTGACTTTCTGTCTTACGTTTGCGATAATCTTTTCGTCATCAGGTGCGTTCAATACCTCTTCGATGAGGTCGGCAATAAGAAGCATGACATCTTCTTTCGCACCTCGCGTAGTCATGGCTGCGGTGCCAAGACGGATGCCACTGGTTTGGAATGCCGAACGTGTGTCGTAGGGTACCATGTTCTTGTTGACGGTGATGTCGGCAGCAACGAGTGCGTTCTCTGCCACTTTACCAGTCAGTTCGGGATATTTTGAGCGAAGGTCAACCAACATCGAGTGGTTGTCTGTTCCGCCACTTACAATGCTGAAGCCGCGTTGTGTGAGTGCGTCGGCCAATACAGCCGCATTCTTTTTAACCTGCTGTGCATACTCTTTCCATGACGGTCTCAGGTTTTCGCCGAAGCCAACAGCCTTGGCTGCAATGACATGTTCAAGAGGACCGCCCTGTGTTCCGGGGAATACAGCACTGTTGAGCAGCTGCGACATCATCTTGACATCACCTTTCTTAGTGGTCAGGCCCCATGGATTTTCAAAGTCTTTACCCATCAAAATGATGCCACCGCGTGGGCCACGAAGCGTTTTGTGCGTGGTACTGGTAACGATGTGTGCATATTTGACGGGATTGTTCAGTAATCCGGCAGCAATCAATCCTGCTGGGTGAGCCATGTCAATCATGAGTAAAGCTCCCACTTCGTCAGCAATCTTGCGCATGCGCTGATAGTCCCACTCGCGGCTGTAAGCAGAGCCACCTCCGATAATCAGTTTCGGATGATGTTGGTGAGCCAGCTGTTCCATCTCATCATAGTCTATCCGACCCGTTTCCTTATTCAAGTTGTAGCCAATGGGATGATAGAGAATACCGGATGTGTTAACACTACTTCCGTGTGACAAATGGCCGCCATGATCGAGGTTGAGCCCCATGAATGTATCGCCAGGCTTCAATACAGCCAGCAAGACGGCGGCGTTTGCTTGTGCGCCTGAGTGTGGTTGTACGTTGGCAAACTCGGCTCCGAAGAGTTTTTTGACACGTGCTATCGCCAGATTCTCTACCTGGTCAACGATTTGGCAACCGCCATAATAACGCTTTCCGGGAAGGCCTTCGGCGTATTTGTTTGTTAGATACGATCCCATTGCCTGCATCACTTCGTCGCTGACAAAGTTTTCTGATGCAATGAGTTCCATTCCTTTGAGCTGGCGTTGATGCTCTTGCTCAATGAGATTGAAGATTTCTTGGTCTTTTTCCATGATTTTTTAATTTGGTTTAAGTAAAGATGTTTCATATAGAATGATCTGCTATTAACAGCATTCCGTTTGTTATTTTGAGTCTATTATTGATTGTTTTAGTGAGTTTAACAGGACAGAATTTAGCAGAGTTCTACTTTATTGATGTCTTGTTCTTTATCGCAATAGTGACATTTCAGTAAGCCATGTGTCTTGTCTACCACATGGAATATGGTTTGCATGGGTTCGTTGTTGGTGATGCACATGGGGTTGTTGCATTTAACGATGCCACGCAATTCGTCGGGTGTCTCAACTGTTTTCTTCTCCACTACTTCGTAATCTTTGATGATGTTGAGTACTATTTTTGGGGCAACCACAGATAGACGGCTAATCTCTTCGTCAGAGAAAAACTTGTCGGAGACCTTGATGATGCCTTTCTTTCCAATCTTTTTGGAGACAAAATTGTTGCCAATGGTAACTGGTGTGTTTAATGATTGAAGTTCCAGCAAATTGACAACTTGGTATGTCTTGCTTGCAGGAATATGATCAATAACAGTGCCGTTCTCTATTGCTGCAACTAAACGCTCTTTCTTATTCATAATCAGAATGTTATTGTTGTATTACAACTTATTTGATAATTGTTTTATCTTGCTTGATGTCTTCAAGGGTGATGCCAAGACAATGACTAAAAATGGCTTGTCTGGCATAGAGTCCGTTCTGTGCTTGTTGAATGTAATAGGCATGCGGATTATCATCCACGTCGTAAGCAATTTCATTGACACGCGGAAGTGGATGCAGTATTTTGAGGTTGTCCTTGACGTTTTTGAGCATGTCGTTGCGCAGGATGTACACGTTTTTCACATGTTCGTATTCCATCAAGTCAGAGAAACGCTCTTTCTGCACACGTGTCATATAGAGAATGTCGGCATCAGCCAGCACCTTGCTGTTAAAGGCAGTGTGTTCTTGGTACTTGATACCATGCTCTTGACAATAGAGCTTGTACTCCATAGGCATGGACAGTTCGTTAGGAGCAATGAAATGGAAAGTGGGGTTGAAGTGACGCATCGCCATGATGAGTGAATGCACAGTGCGACCATACTTCAGGTCGCCCACCAGGTAAATGTTCAAGTTCTCGAGCGTTCCTTGCGTCTTGTAAATGGAGTAGAGATCCAACAAACACTGTGAAGGGTGCATGTGAGCGCCGTCACCGGCATTGATGATGGGAACGGGAGCCACCTCACTGGCATATTGAGACGCTCCTTCGATGTAATGGCGCATCACGATGAGGTCGGCATAGTTGGAAACCATGAGTATGGTATCCTTGAGAGTTTCACCTTTGGAAACGCTGGAAGCCTTCGCATCTGAAAAACCAATGACACGGGCTCCCAGTCTGTTGGCCGCCGTCTCAAAGCTAAGGCGGGTCCTGGTTGATGGTTCATAGAAAAGTGTGGCTACGACCTTACCTTTTAATAGTTCGCGGTTGGGATGCATTTCAAATTGCTCGGCCATGGCTAACAGATACATCAGCTCATCTTTAGCGAGGTCGGCAATGGTGATAAAATGACGTTTTTCCATTTTGTATACTTGATATGTTTTGGAATTGACGGCTAAGTTAGTTATTAATTTTTATTTACGAGAGATAATTAAAAGAAATGTTGTATTTTTGCATCAATAATATATATATGTGTTGTGGAGAATGAGAAAGGCATTTGTTCATTTCCTTTGGAAAACTTTGATCGCAGTATTTTGCGTCATCCTGATTGCGTTTATCGCGATATGGAATGGGTGGATAGGCTATATGCCTGATGTAGAAGACCTTCAGAACCCCATCAGTCGTTTTGCAACCCAGGTTTATTCGGCAGATGGCAAAGTGCTGGGCACCTGGAACTTTAACAAGGAAAACCGCATAGTCATACCTTATTCAAAAATCTCTCCACATCTGGTACATGCCTTGGTTGCAACAGAGGATGAGCGATTCTATGAACATTCGGGAATTGACTTTTTCGCATTGGGGCGCGCTATCATCAAACGCGGAATACTTGGACAAGAGAATGCCGGAGGCGGTTCAACCATTACGCAGCAGTTGGCTAAACAGCTCTACTCGGAAACGGCAAGAAGTACATTGGAACGGATGCTGCAAAAGCCCATTGAATGGGTCATCGCGGTGAAGTTGGAACGTAATTACACCAAGGAAGAAATCATCGCTTTATACCTTAATTATTTTGATTTTCTCCACAATGCGGTAGGAATTAAAACGGCTGCAAATACGTATTTCAACAAAGAGCCCAAGGACTTGACAGTCACAGAGTCGGCCATGCTCATCGGGCTTTGTAAGAATCCGTCTCTTTATAATCCCGTTCGTTATCCTGAACGTTGTACCGAACGTCGCAATGTCGTGCTTGGGCAAATGCAGAAGGCCGGCTATCTTTCGAAAGCAGAATATCACCAGTACGCAGATGAGAAATTGAAATTGAACTTTCACCGTACAGATCACAAAAATGGATTGGCTACCTACTTCCGTGAATTTCTGCGCCAATATATGATGGCCTCGCGTCCAGATCGTTCTGATTATCCTTCTTGGAACCAGAATCAATTTGTCTTTGATTCCATCGCATGGGTTACAGATCCCCTTTATGGATGGTGCAATAAGAATTTTAAGAGAAATGGAAAGCCATATAATGTCTACACGGATGGCTTGAAAGTGTTTACCACAATCGACTCACGTATGCAGTTATATGCAGAACAGGCTGTTTATAACCATGTGGCTAAGTTCTTACAACCAGCTTTTAACAAAGAGAAAGCCAAACGCCCCAACGCACCCTTTACTAAAGCACTGACACCGAAAGAGATTAGATCTATCTTGAACAGGTCTATGATGGGAAGTGAGCGCTATAGGGTATTGAAAGCCTCGGGAGCCTCTGACGAAGAAATCAAGAAGTCATTCAACACGCCTGTCGACATGGCTGTGTTTACCTATCATGGCGATGTAGATACGACAATGACGCCTATGGATTCCATCCGTTATTACAAATCGTTCCTTCGGGCGGGCTTCATGAGCATGGATCCACAGACGGGTCATGTGAAGGCATACGTGGGTGGACTTGACTATAACCACTTCATGTATGACATGGTGATGAATGGACGCCGACAGGTAGGATCGACCATCAAACCTTTTCTGTATTCCTTGGCCATGGAGAACGGTTTTTCTCCTTGCGACCAAGCACCCAACGTGCAGAGAACCTACATGGTGGCGGGCAAGCCTTGGACACCAAGGAACACCAGCAGGAGGCGATATGGCTCGATGGTGACGCTGAAATGGGGCCTGGCCAACTCAAACAACTGGATATCGGCATACTTGATGAGCCGTTTGAACCCACAGCTGTTTGTGAGTATGCTCCACGACTTTGGCATTCAGAACCCAGACATTCATCCTTCTATGGCACTTTGTCTTGGACCTTGTGAAGTTTCTGTTGGTGAAATGGTAAGCGCATACACCACTTTTGCCAATCACGGTATCCGTACAGCCCCCATGTTTGTTTCTAAAATAGAAGATAATGAAGGAAATGTGCTGGCAACCTTCCAGCCTCGTATGAGTGAAGTGATTAGTGCGGAGAGTGCCAATAAAATGCTGGTTCTCTTGCAAGAAGTTGTTGACAGAGGAACAGCAGGTCGATTGCGTTTCAAGTACAACATCGATGGAGAGATAGGAGCGAAAACGGGTACTACAAACCGCAACTCTGATGCCTGGTTCATGGGGTTTACCCCTCAATTAGTAAGTGGATGTTGGGTTGGCGGTGAAGACCGCGACATTCATTTTGACTCCATGAGGATGGGGCAGGGAGCAACCATGGCATTACCAATATGGGCTAACTTCATGAAAAGAGTATATAAAGATGCTTCGTTAGGATATAAACCAGATGCTTCTTTTGGACTTCCTGAGGGTTATAATCCGTGCGCCAGAGATGATAGTGACGTAGATGAGTTTGGTATCGACGAAGTTTACGAATAATAGATGTGTTGAAGTCATAGAAGTTGCCGTAAACATACTTTCGATTCTCAAATTCAACAATGCGCGAATAAAGTTGCAATATTACGATGATCCAGCAAAGATAATATTTTTTTTGTATCAGTAGAAATATACTAGGAATAGGAGAGGGTGCATTATATAAACGATTAAGATGCACCCTCCTGATTTTTTCATACTCAAACAAAGTTTTAGCAGACAGCAATGGAAAACTTGTTAAGGTTCTGTTACTACCTCCTTGCGCACCGTTCCATCGTCCATCACGATGATGTTGATACCCCGTTGCGGCTTGCTGATTCTGGTTCCGTCTAACCGGTAGCGTGCTTTCTCCATGGGCTTGTGGCTGTCTGCAAGGTGTTTGTCCACCGCGTTGGTCACCTTCCGTGGCTTGATGTTGAATGTCATCGACTGATTCTGGTAGGATATCTTTTTGAGATCCACAAATCCGTCGCCGCCTCCCAGTCCGTATACCACATGGAAATTGCCCTTTTCGTCGTAGCCGTCGATGACGAAGCAATGTTGCGTGTAGGGCGAACTTCCTCCGTAGATGACCGGCATGCCGTCTGAAAGTTGCTGGTAAAGCGTTGTGTACCATGTGCTGTCACTTACTTCGTTGAGGAAGGTTGATAGGTAAGTCACCGAGCTGTCGTATGCGAAGTGGTCTTTCAGAGCCTGTGCCACATCCATGTCAAATGCGCCACTGTCGTATTGTCCATACTTCATACCCACGGCAGCACCACAGTCGGCCATGATTTTTGCCACAGCTTGCTTCTCCTCTTCAGAGCTGTTATCACCGTATGTGTAGGCATCTTTCATCTTCTCCCAGTCGTAGGTGCTTTTACTGAAGTCGGTTTCAACGATATATGCTAGTCTATCGTCCCCCTCATATGTGTACCTCACACTACCTTGTCCGTGCGCTGGATAACCGTAGTATTTCATAACCTGTGCCATGGCTGTTGCCACGCAGCCTGTCTTGCAGTGTACATTCTTGCCTGGTGCCAGTGGACATTGTAGGTTGTAGGGTGCGTTCTGGCCCCAGGTTGTCTTGAGCATGGGCGCCACCGATGGCTTTATCTTGCCCTGCATGAGGCTGAAGCATTCGTATTGCGACATTTCTTTCGCGTGGATGCCCGTGAGCAGGCAACATGAAATGAGTGTGAGTAGAAGTTTCTTTTTCATCATGTACAGTGTATTATGGTGGAATATGCTGTATGGTAAATAATAAAAACAACAGGGATGGACACGCTTGTGGCATGCTCATCCCCGTTGTATCAGAATGTTTACTTTGTTTCTATCTCTTCCTTCATGTCAATAAACTGCTTTTTTGAATTGTAGAATTCATATTGCAAAAAAGCGAGTTTTTGTGAAGGGATGACATTAACTCCAAGTCCATATTTCATCTGCCACTTACGTTTCAGGGAGAACACACCTTGATTGATATAGGCGGCTACATACGGATGAACATGGAGAGTGAACCGTTTAATTCCTATTTTGTTGACAAGTTTGTCAATTTTTCTTTCAAGTAGATCGGTAAATAAAATACTTGACTTAATTTTACCTGTGCCATTACACGTGGGGCATGTCTCGTCAACATTGACGTCCATTACAGGTCTTACACGTTGTCTCGTGATTTGCATCAATCCAAACTTGCTAAGTGGGAGAATGTTGTGACGTGCACGATCACTTTGCATGTTTTTGCACATGCGCTCGTAGAGCATCTGTCGGTCTTCAGCAAGATGCATATCTATAAAATCAACAACAATAATGCCTCCCATATCACGCAGCCTAAGCTGCCGTGCCAATTCGTCTGCTGCCCCAAGGTTTACTTCAAGTGCGTTTGCCTCTTGTCCATTTTCGTTTCGCGTTCGGTTCCCGCTGTTTACATCCACCACATGCAAAGCCTCGGTATGTTCGATGATAAGATAGGCTCCATGCTTGTAATTGATGGTCTTGCCGAAGCTCGACTTGATTTGCTTTGTAATGTTGAAATTATCAAAGATGGGCACTTTCCCCGTGTATCTCTTCACGATGCCCGACTTGTTTGGGGCTATCAACGAAACATAGTCTTTAACCTGCCTGAACGCTTCTTCGTCATTAATGTAGATATTCTCGAAGCTCGGGTTAAATATATCTCTTAATAAAGCGATTGCTCGTACGGCCTCTTCATATACTAATTGAGGTCGTTGTTGGGTTTTCTGGACTTTGACAATTGCATCTTGCCAACGCTTTGCCAGCACTTTCATCTCGCCGTCTAACTCAGCAACTCTTTTTCCTTCTGCCACCGTGCGTACGATGACGCCACAGTTTTTAGGTTTAATGCTGCGGACGAGCTGTTTCAACCTGGCGCGTTCCTCACCGTTTTTGATTTTTGAAGAAACGGAAACTTTGTCACCAAAAGGTATCAAAACTAAAAAGCGGCCTGCAAAAGACAGCTCAGCAGTTAATCGTGGACCTTTGGTTGAAATAGGTTCTTTAACAATTTGCACCAAAACTTCTTGCCCCAAGGTCAGTGTCGACTGAACACTACCGTCTTTTGGAAGGTCAGGCAGATGTGAGGCTTTGGCAAATGGATAAAGTTTTTTTCTGTCACTTTGTACTTGCTTTAAGTACTTTGCATAAGAATTAAATTGGCTCCCTAAGTCAAGATAGTGAAGAAAAGCGTCTCGTTCATATCCTACATCCACAAAACAGGCATTTAAGCCTGGCATGAGTTTTTTTACTTTTGCGATGTAGACATTTCCAACAGAGAAAGTTGCAGAGCGAGGTTCGTTCTGATATTCAACCAGACGCTTATCCTCTAACAGTGCCGTAGCAATGTCTTTCTCCTGGACGTCAATAACAACTTCGCTGGTCATTTCTCTTCTTACTTTGCTTAGTTACATCAAAAAAGGGCGTGCCAAATATCCTCCATAGGACTTTTCGACGCGCCCCACTGTCAGTATAGACTGTCACGCAATGTTATTTGCTCTTATGTCTATTCTTTCTTAATCTTTTTTTACGCTTGTGCGTAGCCATCTTGTGGCCCTTCTTTTTCTTACCGTTTGGCATAATTTTAAATGTTTAAAAATAATATGTTTTGTACTAAATTTTCTATACTAATAGATGTAGAATACCTGTTTGATGATTCTCAATACAAAAGTTGCCTTATGCTTTCATCGCATTGATGAAGCTTTTAGATGGTTTAAAGCTGGGCAAATCGTGTGCATCAATTGTAATAGTGGTATTCTTTTGGATGTTCCTGGCTGTCTTTGCCGCTCTGTGCTTGATAATAAAACTACCAAAGCCTCTCAAATAAACATTTTCTCTTTTATTGAGAAGGCTATCCTTTACAGTACTCATGAAGCATTCTACCACAGCTGCCACTTCTTTTTTCTGTAAGCCGGTAGACATTGAAATTTCGTTGATAATATCTGCTTTCGTCATTTTATTTATAATTAATTTGTTATTATTCTTTACCTTGCATCTCAATTTTGATTTGCAAATATAGTGGTTTTTTACGTGATAGAAAAATATATTTAGTTATTTTTGCCAAATTACGCCATAAAAATTTTTCAGAAGTTCTTCTTTCCCAAGAACTTATATTTTCATACCTTCGCGAATGAGCCTATTTTTTTCCTTCGAATCTTCTTTTGTATCATTGATGGGTTCCCTTATTTTACTCTATTTAATTTTACCATAAGCTCCACTTAGAGCCATAGATTCTGGGCGAGGTTTTGCCTTTGAGGCATCGTAATGATAACTAAAATTGTTTTGGTGAAAAATGTTTTTCAAAATATAAACGCTTCCTTAAAACCACGATGGGTATTTGCCATCATTTCATGAAAATGGCTACATTGAACAAAACATACGTACATGCCGTAGGCTAACAGCATGCATTGTGGCGTGGTATGGAAGATGTTTTGCCGAATAGGAAGACTTAGTATTCCATGGCTGTAGGCAACTCTTTGGCCTGATCAATCATTTTCTGAACTTCTGAAACCGAGGGTACGCGGTTTACCAAGTTTTTCTTATTATTAATTTCTTCAAGTTTTTGCTGTAAATTTTCTGCCATCCGGTGTTTCAGTTCTTTTACCGTGTCAACACCAGCAGCCTCCAATAGTTCAGAAAACTGTGGACCAACACCGTTAATGCGCATTAAGTCGGCGTGGTTTGCCCACGTTAAAATCTTTTTTCCACTAATCCCAGTAGCTTCCTCAAGGGCTTTACGGCCGGCGGGAGTCTTTGCCTTTTGCAGCAAATCATCAACAGTATTGATACCTGCTTCAACAAGTTTTTTTGCATTTACGTTGCCAATTCCCTCGACGTCGATAATCTTGTAAGTCATCTTTGTTTTAAATTAGTTTATGATAGGTTTTCTTTCTTATCGCCAAAGATAGCGGAAAATGTGTAGATATCAAAATATTCCCCGCATTATTTTACTTGAATTTACAAGCCATGTTTGCCAGCTTTCATGCGTTGTTTTTTGTTCATTATCTAATAAATGTGTAGATTTGCATGATGAGAAAAATAATCCATGTCGATATGGATGCTTTCTATGCCTCGGTAGAACAGCGTGACCATCCCGAATTAAGAGGCAAACCGGTCGCTGTTGGTCACGACGGACCGCGTGGTGTGGTCAGCACGGCAAGTTACGAGGCGCGCAAGTTTGGCGTGCACTCGGCAATGGCCATGAGCAAAGCCAAGCGTCTGTGTCCGCAGTTGATTGTTGTGCCTCACAGGGGAGAGGTGTACCACGAGGTTTCCATGCAGGTTCGTGAAATCTTTCGTGAGTACACAGACATCATTGAACCCATATCCTTGGATGAGGCATTTTTGGACGTTACCGACAATAAAAAGGATATAGACGATCCACTGACCATCGCCCTTGAAATCAAGGAGAAGATACGAGCAACCACTCATTTGACAGCTTCTGCCGGAGTGTCCTTCAATAAATTTCTGGCCAAGATTGCTTCTGATTATCGAAAACCTGATGGATTGTTTGAGGTTAGTTATGAAGATGCGTACGATTTTATTGGTCAATTGAAGATAGAAAAGTTTTGTGGCATCGGACCAAAAACAGCTGAGCAAATGCATAAAATGGGAATCTTTACGGGCGAACAGTTGCGTACGGTTTCTGAAAAACATTTGATTGACGTGTTCGGCAAGATGGGTAGTGTCTACTATCATGATGCCAGAGGCGAAGATGGGCGACCTGTTGTCAGCCATTGGATTCGCAAATCTGTTGGCTGCGAACGTACATTTCAGGAAGATCTCACCCTGCGCTCGGCCATTGTTATCGAACTGTACCACACGGTGTTGGAACTGGTTGAACGAATCAAAGAAGCCGGTTTTGAAGGCAAGACGCTGACCTTGAAAATCAAATTTGATGATTTTACGCAAATAACCAGAAGTGCCACGGTAGATCATTGTTTGCAAACCAAAAACCAAATACTGCCTCTGGCAAAAAGTTTGTTGCGTGAGGTGGATTATTCCCATCGAGCCATCAGGCTGATGGGACTGTCTGTCAACAACCCTCATGCGGATGATAAGACAGAAAAGGAGATACGATGGGAAGAAGGTTGGATTGATGGTTTTAAAGATGCCCGATAAAGTTTCTTTCTTGCAACTATAATGAAAGCGGCGTGTCCTATTTCCATTCTTTACTAAACTTGCAGGTGAGGAGCATTTGAAAAACCTGTAATCATTTGGACGTATCAGATATCTTTCGTAATTTTGCATAGAATTATTAAGCAAATAGTTGCACCGATGGTTTGGCCTGAACATCCTTTTTGTGTGGACCATGCATCAAATGAATCATCATCATCATGAAACAAACAAAGATAGTATGTTCGATCAGT
>CAMQBP010000031.1 GCA_946999025.1 uncultured Prevotella sp.
AGGCAAGCCTGATTGCGTTCGGCTCGTAATCTTTTTTAATAAAATAGGGGTATGATCATCATAATTCTTCAGCCGAAAGAAGCCTCTCTCCTCCGAATTATGAATGATGAATTATGAATTATGAATTAAAAAAAGGTGGCGAATGAGCGTTTACCGCAAGCGGTTCACGATAAACTATTTGAGCTGTAAAAAGCTGTTTAACAATACGTTTTACAAGCAACACAGGCTGCCAAACAAAGAGTTTGGGCATGCTCATCTTGCACAGGTCAAAGTTACAAATGTAACAATACGCCTGCACTGCGGTTTGATGTTGCTCTGTTTGGTCTAAGTGCTGTACAGTTATGCTGTGCGCATGAACGTCTTTAACGAGAAGAGCCGAGATGAAGGTAAGCACCATCATCCACGCCATCAATCTGCGTTTCGTCCTTCTTGTTGTCATTCGCACTAAAATAACTGTACAATCTTTAGCACGCAAAAATAGACAAAATATGGTAATCGCATGGTAAAGAAATCATTTTTGTCGCAATATTTTCATTTATCTTAACAAAAATATCGTTTCTTTACAATCCTTCGGCAACCATCAAAATGACTGACCTCAGGCTACTTCTTGGTTTGAAATTGATCTATCTTGTTCAGATAATAAGTCTTAAAGTCGTTCCAATGATAATAGGGAGCGATGTCGGTTGGGAGGGGTAGGGTGGTCTCGTCTTCGTTCAGAAGCACCTTCACGAGGATGTCGTGTGGATGCGCTTGCGATCGGTAGAACACAAACTGCAGGTTGCAGGCCATGGGGAAGATGCGGTAATCCAGCCAATTCTCATCATCCAAACGCTCCAAATCCTCAATCTGCTTGCCGTAACCATTGATGCCTAACAAGCATACCAAAGGCATTACCATGGTGTCGTGTCCATAACGAAGCGTTGCGCCGGGGTGGGAGAGAGCCACGCAACTGTCAGCCTCAGTGATGATGCGGCGCAGCAACATGCGCTGCGAATAGGGCTGAACAGCCCCGTTCAAGGGCGACGGACCATAGTTGATGTACCACCAGGCATTGGTTTTTAGCCAAGCGTCATACAACTCGTCGTGAGTAAAGAGGTCTAAGAGCGACAGCTGATGGCGCAGTTCGGTGCTCTGCACGTTGCTGGCAAGGTTGTAAAGTTGGGTGTTTAATTGTGTTGCGTCAACGTGTTCGCGCCAATAGCTTTCATCTTTGAAAATTCGGTTCATCACCCCTACATGGTTGTCATGCCGCTTGGCAAAGGCCTCGTAGATGTCTTTTACCTTTCCGGGCATTTTGTTTTTGTATAAAGCCGTGTCGCCATACACCAAATAGGGCATGTCATACGCACTGGCATCGTGCGTGATGTGCAGTTGAGGATTGAGCTTTGCCAGCTGCTGCAAGGCATTTTCCATGGACAGGATGCAGCGAATGACGGTACTGCTCTTGGCATCTACGTTTCTTTTTCCACTCAACACTTCGGGAAAACGATCGAACATGCGGCGCGCTATCTGCTGATGTTGCTCGGCTCCGCGTAAGGTTAACTCGCCCAACCTGCCTTTCGACTCGTTGCAAATCAGCGTTACTTTGCGCAACACTTCCTGGCCCAAAGGGGTTAGTTTGCCCAGGCTGTCGGACTGTTGCAGCGTGCGAAGCGGACCGTTGTAATCGTTTGGGTCGATGAGATAGCGCGAACCGTGCCGTCCATAATGACTGATGTAAAACGGAACATATCCCTTTGGTGCAGGCGTGAGCTGCGGTTTGAGCGGCCCTGGATAAGCGTAATAGCCGTTGGCAGCCAACAAAGGGTTGTTGCGAATCTCAGTTTTAGAAAGTTGAGCGTTGGAGGTAATCCAACAAAAGCATAAAGACAGGATGATTAAAGTTTTGTTCATCGTGGTAACTATTGATTCATGAATGATGCAAAAGTAATGCTTTTGCAAGAAAAAGCAAAGCGTTTACTTGATGCTTTGCAAAAGTTATGCTATCTTTGCCTCAAAGAGTTTTTGCAGCAACTGTGTAAAACACGCGCCCTTGTCATCTGCGCACGCTCTTTTTGTCAAAACAAAGAATAATCATGTCAATACCCAATGAATGGTCGGACGACTATTGGTTGCTGTTGATGCAACTGTACCTGAAGAAGCCTATTGGCGTGAAAGCCTTGTATTCGCGCGCCATGGTTGACCTTAGCTTGGAGCTACACATACCGCCACAGACCTTATACGAGCAGATGTTTCGGCTGAGACGACTGGACACACCACGCTTGGAAAAGCTGTGGAACGAGTATGCCGAGCACCCTAACAAATTGGCTCGCGGGGTTAAGTTGCTGAGAAAGATGCGGGGATTTGGACAAGCAGCGTCGTTTTACGATGGGGTAGAGGTGAACGAATCTTTTGAACACGACTTCAAACCGCTCGCGGCTGATGCGGAACTCACACCAATGATGCTCATCATCATCTTGGATTTGTATTTCAGGCTCGTACCTATTACCATGGTAGCCGAAACGCCCGAGATTGTCAGTCTGGCCAAATTAATGCGCCTGAAACCAGGAAAAATCGTGGAAGTGATGACGGTTTTCAAGTTCTGTGACCCATATCTGAATCGTGATGACATGATGATTCACCCGCTGCTCGTACCCTGTCAGGACATTTGGCAGCGTTATGGCAGTGCCAATCCGGAACACTTGGCCGCGCTGGCCGCACAGCTCAAGGATTATTTTAAAGATTGATCGTAGACGTTTTCTCTGCGTGCGCCAACCGAAAGCGAACCTGACAGCAGCGCAATCTTGGAAAATTACCCCCAAAAGAAGCGGATTATAAGAATATCTTTTGTATTTTTGCATGTGCGTCAACAGTACATGATGAACGCACGCGCACATCTTCTGAAGGGACTGGATATACAGTAATGGCCAACAAACTCATACAGACTCAAGAGCAACGACAACAGCAGGTACAGCGACTCTCACAGCAACAAATGTTGCAAGTGAAGCTGCTGGAGATGCCGTTGACCGAACTGGAGGAGAGCGTCAACGCCGAATTGGATGACAATCCGGCGTTGGAGAAAGCCGAGGGGGAGGATCACCAAGAGAATGAAACGGATGGCCAGGACGAACGGGAGGAAGATTTTGCCGAGCGAACTGAACGCGAAGAGCGCGAAGAAGCGTTGGACAAAGCCCTGGAAAACATCGGCAGAGACGACGAGATGCCTGACGCTTACGGAGCTTATCATCCGCAAGACAACGCCGACTATGAGGAGATTGTCTACGGAGACACCAAATCTTTCTACGACAAACTGAAAGAGCAGATGATGATGGAGAACCTCACGGACACGCAAAAAGACGTGATGGAATATCTCATCGGCTCGCTCGACGACGACGGTTACCTGCGAAAGGATGTAGAATCGATTAGTGACGAACTGGCTATCTACCACAACATCGACGTCACGCCCACGCAAATAGAGGAGGTGTTGTATATTCTGCAAGGGTTCGACCCTGCGGGCATCGGCGCCAGGTCGCTGCAAGAGTGTCTGCTATTGCAAGTGGAAAGGCGCCCGGAGAGCAAACTCAAAGACATTTTGCAGCAAGTGGTGACCCGCCAGTTTGACGCGTTCACCAAGAAACATTGGGACAAAATACAGGCCAATCTCAAACTATCCGACTTGCAACTGCGGGCGGTTCAAGAAGAGATACGCAAGCTCAATCCCAAACCCGGCGCATCAATGGGCGAGACCATGGGCAGGAACGTCCAGCAAATCACGCCCGACTTTATCATCGACGTGGATGACAATAACAATATATCGTTCACACTGAACCAAGGAAAAATTCCACAATTGACCATCTCTCCAGCATTTTCTGACATGGTAGACACCTACAAGAACAACAAGGAGAACATGAACAGACAGGAAAAGGAAGCGCTGTTGTACGCCAAACAGAAAGTAGACAAGGCGCAAGGGTTCATCGATGCCATCAAACAACGCCGACATACGCTGTACATAACGATGAAAGCGATTATAGAATGGCAGCGTAAGTTCTTCATCGACGGTGACGAGTCAGATCTCAAACCCATGATT
Source organism: uncultured Prevotella sp. (assembly GCA_946999025.1). Lineage (GTDB taxonomy): Bacteria > Bacteroidota > Bacteroidia > Bacteroidales > Bacteroidaceae > Prevotella. The sequence continues at coordinate 4,067 of CAMQBP010000031.1, forward strand.
CTGAAAGACATTGCCGACAAGACCGAACTGGATATCTCTACCATCTCGCGCGTAAGCAACATCAAGTATGCACAGACGAAATGGGGCACTTTCCCGCTCAGATTCTTCTTCACCGACAGCTATACCACCGAAGATGGGGAAGAACTCTCTACCCGGAAAATCAAACTGGCACTGAAAGAAATAATCGACCACGAGGACAAACGCAAGCCGTTCAGTGATGAGGCGCTGGCCAAGGAACTGAAAAAGATGGGATTTCCCGTAGCCCGACGCACCGTAGCCAAGTACAGAGAACAATTAGGGTTATCGGTTGCCCGGCTTAGGAAAGAATAATTGACTCATCGTTTGTCATTAATGACGCTAAAACATGAAGAAGAAACCATCCGCAAAGATACAACCTGCGGATGACACAATATGAAAGAAAAGAACATTATTTTGGCCGCTCGGACGATAAGCATCGTCTTCACACCTTTCTATCTGCCCGTGCTTGGGTTGGTAGCACTATTCTTGTTGAGTTATCTCAACAGGCTGGTTCCTTGGTATTACAAGCTGACTGTCATCATGATGGTGTATCTTTTCACCGTGTTGCTGCCAACCTTGCTGATACACCTATATCGAAAATACCAGGGATGGACACTGCACGAGCTGGGAATGAAAGAGCGACGAATGGTGCCTTACATCATCTCGATAGTGTGTTACTTCGCATGTTACTACATCATGAACCTGTATCACATCCCACATTTCATCAGCAGTATTCTCATCACGGCACTCGCCATCCAAATTATCTGCGCGCTCATCAACGTCTGGTGGAAGATATCTACCCACTCGGCAGCCATCGGTGGAGTGACAGGCGCATTGATGTCGTTTGCCTTGTTGTTTCACTTCAATCCTACTTGGTGGCTTTGTTTGGCCATTTTGTTCGCAGGATTGGTGGGATCGAGCCGCATCATTCTCAAGCAACACACGCTGTCACAGGTGAATGTTGGATTCATTGTTGGTCTGATATCCGCCTTCTATATTATCGCAATGATTTGAAATCAAACTCTTAAAACAATATGAATATGAAACCATTAGTAAGCATCATCATGGGTAGCACAAGCGATCTCCCAGTCATGGAGAAAGCGTGTAAGTTTCTGAACGACCTGAAAATACCCTTTGAAGTAAACGCTTTGTCGGCTCACCGCACGCCCGCTGCCGTTGAAGATTTTGCCAAAGAGGCCGCAAACAGAGGTATCAAAGTAATTATAGCCGCTGCCGGAATGGCTGCTGCGCTGCCTGGTGTGATTGCTGCCAACACCACATTGCCCGTCATCGGCGTTCCTATTAAAGGAATGTTAGACGGCTTAGACGCCATGCTCAGCATCATACAGATGCCACCGGGCATTCCAGTTGCCACGGTAGGGGTTAACGCTTCCATGAACGCTGCTATCCTTGCGGTGGAGATGTTGGCACTGACAGACGAATCAATCGCGCAAAAAATCAAAGATCATAAAGCAGGATTGGGCGCCAAAATCACGAAAGCAAATGCTGATTTGGCAGCAATAAAAGATTACGAATACAAGACTAACTAAGAGAAACGTGTACTCATGACAGATCTTTTTAATTATCAACGCCGTAAATCGAACGTAGTACATGTAGGCAATATCGATATTGGTGGCGATAATCCGGTACGCATCCAATCGATGACCACAACCGACACGAATGACACGCAGGCGTGCATTGAGCAGGCAGAACGCATCATTCAGGCTGGTGGAGAGTTGGTACGACTCACCACACAGGGTAGGAGAGAGGCCGAAAACCTGAAGAATATCCATGCCGGATTGCATGCCAAAGGGTATGAAACACCGTTGGTAGCCGACGTACACTTTAATGCTAACGTGGCTGACGTGGCTGCACAGCATACCGAGAAGGTTCGTATCAACCCGGGAAATTATGTAGATCCCGCCCGAAAGTTCATCCAATTAGAGTACACGGACGAGGAGTATGCGCGCGAACTCAAAAAGATTGAAGACCGGTTTGTACCTTTTCTCAATATTTGTAAAGCCAACCACACCGCCATTCGCATAGGAGTTAACCACGGATCGCTGTCGGATAGAATACGAAACCGATACGGTGATACGCCCGAAGGCATTGTAGAAAGCTGTATGGAGTTTCTCCGTATCTGCAAAAAACAGCAATTTCACGACGTTGTTATCTCCATCAAGGCAAGCAATACGGTGGTGATGGTGCAATCAGTGCGCTTGCTTGTCGACACAATGGACAAGGAAGACATGCACTATCCCTTACACCTTGGTGTGACAGAAGCTGGAGAAGGCGAGGACGGACGCATCAAGAGTGCGGTGGGAATCGGTGCTTTATTGGCAGATGGCATCGGAGATACGATTCGTGTATCGCTTTCTGAAGAACCCGAATGTGAGATACCTGTGGCCAAACACTTGGCAGATTACGTCGCAAAGCGTGCCGGACACCTGATGATTCCAGCAGAACCCAATCCGCACTTCAACTATCTTCGCCCCGAAAGGCGTAAAACTCGGGCAACTGGCAACATCGGTGGAAGCAACGTACCCATTGTCATTACTTCGAATGAAGGCCACAAAGCCGACTATATTTACGTGGGCAGCCAAGTTCCTCCCTACGCGGAAGACCGGAAATATATCGTTGATTACAGCGAATACCACGGCGAAAAACATACCTATCCTATCTTTCCAGCCATGGCTATGCCATTCATTGGCAGCATGAAGTCGGACATCAAGTTCCTTGTGTTGCAGTTCGGAACGCCTACAGAGGAATATGTTGCGTGCCTGAAAGCCCATCCCGAGATTGTTGTAGTGTGCATGAGCAACCACCAAAACAGGGTAGGAGACCAGCGAGCACTGGTTCATGAGATGATGAACAATGGTGTGTCCAATCCCGTAGTCTTTGCTCAAATGTACCGTCATGATGAGAAAAGCGACTTCCAACTGGACGCATCGGCCGACATGGGAGCATTGATGATCGACGGATTGACAGATGGTATCTGGCTCATGAACGACGGAAAACTGTCCGACAGCGTATTGGAAGACACGGCATTCAATATCTTACAGGCAGGAAGACTACGCATGAGCAAAACCGAATACATCAGTTGCCCGGGCTGTGGACGCACCTTATACGACCTACAACAGACCATTGCGCGCATTAAAGACGCCACAAAAGAGATGAAAGGCCTCAAGATTGGCATCATGGGATGCATTGTCAACGGGCCTGGAGAGATGGCTGATGCCGATTATGGCTATGTAGGTGCCGGCCCAGGAAAGGTTTCCTTGTACAGAAAACAAACCTGTGTGGAGAAAAACATTCCTACGGAAGAGGCGGTAGAACACTTGCTCAAACTCATCCATGAGGACCAGAAAGCGGCCAATTCACACACTTAAACCAACCGCTTCACTACTACCTAAACACCTATAGACATGAGTTTAAAAGGACGATACATGCTCGCTGCCGACAGATATGCCGACTGCGAGCATCTGTATGCACGCTGCTGACGTAGCTATCCCTTCGAGAAGGCTTCTTCTTCAGCCTTGGCAATGATTTCCTCATCGCCCATTCTTTGAGCGCTGATATCGTCTAAATGCAGCTCATCAATCTCATCTACCAAGTTGGAGATAACGGGTGATTCTTCACGAACCTCGTCTTGTGACTCCGTAAAGACCTCTTCCTGGAAGGGTGATTCGTGCTTTTGTTCCGGTAGGTCATCGCTCTTCACCACGATGAAATCATCCTGTGGATGCGTATCCGGCACAATTACTACCGGTTCTTCTTCCATCTTGGTACGGTTGGTCTTTGCCGCAAACACCTCATCGATGAACTGCGGCTTGCGTTTCAGCATTTCCAACGTGAGCTTACTGGCCAACTGTTGACTCTCTTTTTTGCTGAATCCCTCACCAGAACATCCCTCAACACCTTCCAATTCGGCTGCATACTTGAAGACCGGATTGCCATTTTTATCCTGTCCTTGATTCAACAGCTTGAAGTTAATCTTCACTCTGTTCTTCTGGCTCCATTCAATCAGCTTACTCTTGAAATTCACTTCCTTGTAAGCCACCTTATCGATGTTGAGCATTTCCTTCAAGATTCGGTCTTTCATAAATCGCATACAAGCATCGTAACCACGATCCAGATAGATGGCACCTACAAGCGCTTCGAACGCATTTCCGCCCATATAACTGTTATGAGAGGCGTTACGTCCGCTGCTAAGGATGAGATTGCAAATACCCATCTCATTGGCCAACTTGTTCAAAGTGCTGCGTTGAACCAGCTTACTGCGTGTGTTGGTGAGAAATCCCTCACGCTTACCGGGAAAATGCTCGTACACGATATGCCCTACGGTAGCATCGAGAATGGCATCGCCGAGAAACTCCAAACGCTCGTTATTCACGGGTTTGCCCTTGGCATTGCGACGCATGACGCTCTTGTGCATCAAGGCCAATTTGTAATAACTGATATCGTGTGGATAGAAACCGATGATACGGTATAAAGACGAGTAAAGCTCCCTTTCACGACGGAAGGGGAGCTTTATCCGATCGAGAATATTACTCAGCATATTTCTTGAATACTACACAAGCGTTATGTCCACCAAACCCGAACGTGTTACTCAATGCTATACGCACCTCACGCTTTTGAGCTTTGTTGAACGTAAAGTTTAGTTTGTAATCAATTTCAGGATCCTTGTCATCCTCCTCATGATTGATGGTAGGCGGAATCACATCGTTTTGAACCGCCAACACACATGCCATAGCCTCTACAGTACCTGCTGCACCCAGCAAGTGGCCGGTCATACTCTTGGTAGAACTGATGTTCAATTTGTACGCATGGTCACCAAACACATCCTTGATGGCCTTTGCCTCAGAGATGTCACCAACAGGTGTAGAAGTACCATGCACATTGATATAGTCAACATCTTCTGGCTTCAGACCGGCATCTTCTAAGGCTGCGGTCATCACCAGCTTAGCACCAAGACCTTCCGGATGGCTGGCCGTGATGTGATAAGCGTCGGCACTGGCACCTTCACCAATCATTTCGGCATAGATTTTGGCACCGCGCGCCTTGGCATGTTCCAACTCTTCAAGAATCAAACAACCTGCTCCCTCGCCCATAACGAAACCGTCACGACTGGCACTGAACGGCCTTGAAGCATGTTGAGGGTCGTCATTACGCGTTGACAACGCATGCATGGCGTTGAAACCACCCACACCACTGGCCGTAATGGCTGCCTCGGCACCACCGGAAACGATGATGTTCGCCTTGCCCAAACGAATGAGATTGAACGCGTCTGACAAGGCTGTGCTCGAAGAAGCACATGCACTGGTTGTGGTATAGTTGGGACCATGAAATCCAAAATGAATGGAAATCTGTCCGGAAGCGATGTCGGCAATCATCTTAGGAATGAAGAATGGGCTGAACTTTGGTCCGTTTTCCTTGTTCAGGGCATAATACGAAACCTCTTCTTCGAAGGTTTTAATACCTCCGATACCCACACCATAGATGACACCGATACGGTTTTTGTCTTCTTTTTCCAAGTCAAGTCCAGCATCTTTTACACCCTGCATGGCCGAAATCATGGCCAACTGCGTATAACGATCCAGCTTGCGTACGGCCTTTCTATCAATATAGTCTGTGATATTCAGGTCTTTTACTTCGCAAGCAAACTGTGTCTTGAAGTTGGAAGTATCAAATAATGTAATAGGAGCAGCACCACTCTTACCTGCCAACATGCTTTTCCATGTTTCTTCAGGCGTATTGCCAATAGGTGTCACGGCACCAAGTCCTGTTACTACTACTCTTTTTAATTCCATTGATTGAATAAAAAAAATTGATTAAAAGCAAATTGAAATTGAGCTGAAAGAAATCTCCCAGCTCAACTCAATTCGTTTGCTTTTAATTATTTTGCATTTTCTTCTATATAAGAAATAGCATCACCTACCGTTGCAATCTTCTCAGCTTTATCGTCTGGAATAGAGATACCGAATTCTTTCTCGAATTCCATAATCAGCTCTACAGTGTCCAACGAATCGGCACCCAGATCATTGGTGAAACTTGCTTCTGGCTTTACTTCAGCCTCATCAACACCCAACTTATCTACGATAATAGCCTTTACTTTGCTTTCAATTTCTGACATAATTGTAACTTTTTTAAAATGTTTATAAGTGATTCTCAAACAAAAATACGGTTGCAAAGGAACAAATTTTTATTCATATCTACAAATGTTTTATCGAAAAAAGTACCTCATATTGCACATTACACCCTATATTGTGCAATTTAATGGCTTATTTTGTTGAAATTGCTGTAATTTATAGAGTTATATAATAGGTGACACCTACAAAAATAGGAAAAAGACATCAACAGATAGGTAGATGCGTGATGATTTGCACCTCTACAACATGACGAAACGTGATGAATCACACCTTTACTTAAAAAAATGTAGAATTTTTTAACCAAAAAATGCCCCTAAAACAGCACTTCAAAACTTTCAATCTATAAAAAATCAATAGGCAAGGAGGATGCAAAATAGCTGTCTTGAACCAAGAAAAATGAAATTTTAAGGCAATAGCCATGCGTTTAAGGTGCAATATATACGACTTTGCTGGTCAATTTGCATGACATATCGCAACAAAAGCATGCATATTGAAGCCTAAAAGCAATGCGTTTAACCTGAAAAAAGCAAAAATGAAGTGGTCTAACGATGAATAAACGCTGTATTTTATTATGTGCCAATAACATACAAAAGCATCGTATATTTAGCGTATTTGCTATCGGATGAAGAGTTGTTTGCAAATACGCCCAAAATAAAAGGGTTGCTTGTCAAGAAAATTCGCACAGCTATCAGCATTTTTTATCATCCATCAAAACGTCAGAGCGATAGGAATGTGCAAAATGACAAAAATGAAATCAAAGTACGGTCACTTTGTTACAATGTACTAAAAAACCTTGATTTTGTTTTGACCATTACCTTTTATTATTTATATTTGCATAAGTAACCAAAAGCAAAAGCAACATGTCATTTAGTGAACAATGTAATAAAATCTTTCAACGAGCTATTGATGATTATCACGTCCAAGATAATATTGACACACCAATCAATAATCCCTACGACGATGGAACCATTGAAAACCGGTTGTATCTGAAGTGCTGGATTGATACTGTTCAATGGCATTTCGAAGATATCATCAGAGACCCGCACATTGATCCAATAGAAGCGTTGGCCTTGAAGCGACGCATTGACCGCTCTAATCAAGACCGTACGGATCTTGTGGAACAGATAGACAGTTATTTCAGGCAGAAATACAGTGAGGTGAAAATACTGCCCGACGCACGCATCAACACAGAAAGTCCGGCATGGGCCATTGACAGACTGTCCATACTGGCACTGAAAATCTATCACATGCGCGAGCAAGTCGAACGACAAGACGCTTCAAAAGAGCATAAAGACAAATGTATGACCAAGCTGAACGTGCTGCTGGAACAACAAAAAGACTTGGGAACGGCCATTGATCAGCTGCTGGAAGACATCCAAGAGGGACGAAAATACATGAAAGTGTACCGACAGATGAAGATGTACAACGACCCTTCTACCAATCCTGTTCTCTACAAGAAATAGATGAAAACAGAGCATCTACTCATTATACGTTTCTCGGCAATGGGCGATGTAGCCATGACGGTTCCGGTAGTGTACTCGTTGGCAAGGCAATATCCCAACATTCGCATCAGCGTGTTGAGCCGACCTTTCGCAGCGAATTTCTTTAATAATTTGGCACCCAACGTGGATTTTATGTCCGCCGACCTGAACAACGAATACAAGAATCTGCGCGGACTGAATAAACTTTATCGCAGACTGACGGCCAAAAGATTCACCGCCATAGCCGATTTTCACGATACGCTGCGCTCGAAATATCTACGCACCAGATTTTCGTTAGACAGGTTCAAAGTTGCTCATATAAATAAGCATCGGGCCGACAGGCGAAAGCTGACCGCAAAAGAGAATAAGTTATTGTCGCCTCTTCAAACGTCCTTCCAAAACTATGCGGACGTTTTGGCAAAATTAGGTTACCCAATTGAGATAGATTTCACATCCATCTTTCCACAGCAAGACGGCAGCATGCCTGACTTACCAGATGGTATCGAAGCAAAAAACAAGGACGAACGGTGGATTGGCATAGCGCCTTTTGCGGCCCACAAGGGTAAAGTTTATCCATTGGAAAAAATGGAAAAAACAATTGAGATGATACAAACCAAGTATGAAAATACACGAATTTTTCTATTTGGTGGCAGAAAGGAAGAACAAAAACAACTATCTCAGTGGGCAGAAAAGTATGATAGATGTGTCAGCGTACCAACGCTATTAAACACGTTGCAGGAAGAACTGCTTTTGATGTACCACTTGGATGTGATGATTAGCATGGACAGTGCCAACATGCATCTGGCATCATTGGTTAACACACCCGTCATCAGCATTTGGGGTGCCACGCATCCCTTTGCAGGATTCATGGGTTGGAATCAAAGTTTAGACCTCGCTGTTCAAACAGAAGTATCGTGTCGCCCTTGCTCCATTTATGGCAACAAACCATGCTGGAGGAAAGACTATGCTTGCTTGAACGAAATAAAACCAGAACAAATCATCAATAAACTTGATGAAGTTATTCATAAAAACAGAAACTAAAATTAATTTATTCACTTATTAAAAAACAAGATTATGAAAAAGTATGTATGCGAAACTTGCGGTTATGTTTATGACCCTGCAGAAGGCGATCCTGATGGAGGTATCGCTCCCGGAACAGCATTTGAAGATCTCCCAGATGACTGGGTATGCCCATTATGCGGTGTAGGAAAAGAAGATTTCACTCCTCAAGCTGAATAAAACAGCATTCGATGAACTTAAATAAGGCAACGATCTGGGTCGTTGCCTTATTTATTTTCTTCAAACGAGAACAATAAACACTTATACACAATCATTGTGCATAACTCTGTTTATAAATATTGAATAACTGCTTGTTTATCCACTTAGAAATAAAAGAACCTAAAAGTTAGTGCATATCCACACACTTATGATGAAGTTATACATCAATTTCCACAATTATTCGGCCAAGAAATTTATTAACTTATTCACATCATTCGATACTAAACAATATTGTTGAAAAGTTAGATAACAAATTGATTGACAGCAGAAAGATATGCCGTTGAAGTGTGTAAAAAACATCATCAGAGTGGAATAACGTAAAAAGCAAATAAATCAATGAATAGTTATCAACATATCAACCGCACATCATCTCTCTTCATATTTTTTTCTTTTAAAAAATAAATAAAAAGAATATATAAATAGGATGTTGACAACTAAGCCGTAAAAGAGAAAGGGTTTGTACTAAATGGTTCGTCGCTTGTGAGTAATATCATAGATGCCAACCGCCGCACCCATGAAGATAAAAGGCATGAAAGGAGCCTTAAATCGGGTTTCTCCGTGTACTGCCAAGACCAAAGCTAATGAACCTCCTATGACGATACAACATAAAAGAAACAAGGTATCGTACTTTTTTTCTGATTGTAAAACGTGGAGGGAAAAGGCAAAGCCCAGCAGCAGGAATGCGTAATAAATCATGTTGAGCAGTCCAAACCACTGTATGTAGGATAGATTTTGTAGGTTGTATGGTAGCGTTCGATAGGGAAGTGTGACGTAATTGTTTTGGGCTTTCGATTTATCAGGCAAAAAGGCAGGTATGTTATCCATATCGTTCATGTACATGTAGACCAATCTGCCTGGTATTTTACTCAAATAGTTTACTTTGTTATCCTTGAGCCATTCAAAGCATTTTTGTTTCCATATTTGGTTGCATTCTATGGCCGTTTTATCCTTCATGTTTTCAATATACCTGATGGTTCCTTTTGGATAAGCCTCGGTATTGTAATGAGGTTCTACGTTGGTTTCGTATGTAGCTGCCGCCATGTTGAACCACAAGGTTTCACTTTGGTACAAGAAATAGCCTGTACGCAGCCAGCAACTGGTGCCAACCACGAAGATAAACAAGGTATATCCAGCCAGCAGGCAGCTGAAAGAACGCAACCATTGTTTGTTTTTAAAGAATAGAAAATAGAGAAAAAACGTACCTATGAATATCAAACTGATGGGACGAAACCAGTTGGCCACAGCCATTAACATGCCTGCTATGAAGAGATGTCGCACACGGGAGGTGTATAGAATGATGAAAACAGCCCCTAACAAGAGCGTAATGGATGGTATTTCGGAGAGTAAGGTCGTGCTTTGTCCCCAATTATTGGGATAGCATACATATAATAATAGGGCGATGAGTCCTATCTGGTCGTTGCATGTTTTTTGTGCTATGCGCGCAAGTAAGTAAGCTGATGTGGCTTTGAGGAAGCACATCAACACTAAGATGGGATAGACAGAATGGAATAGATACAGCGAGAGAGCCACTAAATTAATCTGTCCGATGTTCCAAATAAAGGGTTGTCCATTGATGGTAGGAGCACAAGGATAAGGTTCTCCGTAGTCGATGCACATCCTGGCGTATTCAATATAGCCATCTCCATCGTTTGTGGG
>CAMQBP010000032.1 GCA_946999025.1 uncultured Prevotella sp.
ACACCGTGAACTTTTATACAGGAGAAATATTTGCCATTGACAAGCCTTATGGCATGACCAGTTTTGGTGCTTTGGCTCATGTGCGGTATGTCATATCTCGCAAGTTGGGCATCAAAAGAATTAAAATAGGTCATGCCGGCACGTTGGATCCATTAGCCACGGGGGTGTTGGTGTTGTGTACGGGGAAAGCAACCAAGCAGATCGAGCAGTTGCAGGCACATGATAAGGAATATACCTGCACGCTCCAGTTGGGGGCAACCACTGCGAGTTATGATAAAGAACACGAGGTTAATCAGACATTCCCAACCGAACACATCACACGCGAGCGCATCGATGAGGCACTGAAACAGTTTGTTGGTGATATTCAGCAAACCCCACCAACCTTCAGTGCGTGCAAGGTAGACGGTGAACGATCATACAACTTGCGTCGCGCAGGCGAGGAAGTGGTGCTCAAACCGAAAAGCGTCAGAATTGACGAGATAGAGGTGATGGATTTTGACCCAACGACCATGCTGCTCAAGTTGCGTGTGGTTTGTGGTAAAGGGACTTATATCAGGGCCCTGGCTCGTGACCTGGGACGGGCTTTAGATAGTGGGGCATACCTCACAGCACTGCGCCGGACCCGAGTGGGGACTATCAAAGTAGAAAACAGTATTGACTTCGATCACTTCAAGGAGTGGTTGGATCAACAAGAAATAGACGAAAAACACCAATAAATGAAACTATCACAATTCAAATTCAATTTGCCGGAAGAGCTTGTTGCTCTGTATCCTCATAGTGTTTACCATGAGATAGTTGATGAAAAAGGAGAAAAGCATCTCTCCCGAATGACGCGTCGTGACGAGTCAAGATTGATGATTTTGCATCGTAAGTCACAGACCATTGACATGTTCCAGAAGAACAAAAAGGGCAAACCTGTAGAGGGACAGTACTTGGAGTTCCGTCATGTACTCGACTATTTTGATGAAGGTGACACATTCATCTTCAATGATACAAAAGTATTTCCTGCTCGCTTGTATGGAACAAAGGAAAAAACGGATGCTAAGATAGAGGTCTTCCTCTTACGTGAGCTCAATCGTGAAATGCGCCTGTGGGACGTGTTGGTAGAGCCTGCGCGTAAGATACGCATTGGTAACAAGTTGTTCTTTGATGAAAGCGGAACCATGGTTGCTGAGGTCATCGACAACACCACGAGCCGAGGACGAACGCTTCGTTTTCTTTACGACTGCCCTCATGAGGAGTTCAAGCGCGAACTTTTTGCGCTCGGTGAGGCACCCTTGCCTCGTTATATCCTCAACCGTCGTGAGGTTCCGCATGCTGATGCGCACGACATGGAAGATTTCCAAACCATCTTCGCCAAGAATGAAGGAGCCGTAACCGCCGCCGCTACTGGTCTGCATGTTACAAGGGAGATGATGAAGCGGATGGAGATTAAGGGCATTCACTTTGCTTATATCACCCTGCATTGTGGTCTCAGTGCGTTCAATAACATTGAGGTAGAAGACCTGACGAAGCATAAGATGGACTCTGAGCCAGTGAAGATTGATGCCCAGGCCTGTAAGATTGTCAACAAAGCAAAGCAAGAAGGGCATCGTATCTGTGCCGTTGGGACAAGCGTTGTCAAAGCAACTGAAACGGCTGTCGGTACGGATGGTTTACTGAAAGAGTATGATGGTTGGACCAGCAAGTTCATCTTCCCACCATACGACTTTGGCCTGGCTGATACGATGATTGCCAATTTCTATCACAGTATGTCGCCGTTGCTCATGGAAACGGCAGCGTTTGGTGGATACGAGCTGGTGATGGAAGCCTACAACCTGGCCGTGAAGCATGGTTATAAGTTTGGGTGTTACGGCGATTCACTCTTGATTTTGGACGATTAATCGCTATCATAGACACGCAAAATGACTAAAGAGCATATCGTTTACCTCGCACTTGGTGCCAATCTGGGTGACAGGCGGCGAGCCATTCGCCAAGCTGTTGCAAGAATAGCAGAACAGATTGGTCCCGTAGAACGTCAATCTTCGCTCTACGAAACACAGCCATGGGGATTCTCATCGCCCCATGCTTTCATCAATGCTTGCATCTGTTGTCGCACCAACATGAGTCCGCTTCAGGTGTTAAGAGCTACCCAGAGAATCGAAAAAGAGATGGGGCGAGTAGAGAAGACACACGATGAACTTTACCAAGACCGATGTATTGACATCGACATCTTGTTGTTTGACCATCTCAACATTCAAACTCCTGAACTGACGATTCCACATCGATTGATGCATGAACGCGAGTTTGTGATGGTTCCTTTGCGTGAGATACTCAAAGAAGGAGAATAAACAAAAGTAGGAGAAAACAAAAGATGTTTCCTCCTACTTCATTCCTTAAGCTAAATAGCACGTTGCGTTTTATCGACGCAAGCCAAGAGCCTTGATGATAGCACGATAACGCTCAATGTCATTATCATACAGATAATCGAGCAAAGAACGACGCTTACCTACCAATTTGGTCAATGAACGTGCAGTGTTATGATCTTTACGGTGCTTCTTAAGGTGCTCCGTCAAGTGGGAAATACGGTATGAGAACAATGCTATCTGGCTCTCAGCAGAACCAGTATCAGAGTTAGACTTTCCGTACTGTCCAAAGATCTCTTCTTTTTTTGCTTTGTCTAAATACATAGAACTTTGTTGTTAAAAAATAAAAATGTTGTGCAATAATGCGGTTGCAAAGGTAATGCTTTTAATGTACATTTCATCATCGCTCTTTCATATTTTGTCAGCTTTGAGTCGTTTTTTAACATTTAATAAGTTCTTTTTTCTCGTTTTCTGTCCATGGATGTCTATTAAGGTATAAAAAATTTAGTTGATAGTTTATAATTACGAATAGTGCATTGCAAATTATAAATTAAAAGCATTACCTTTGCAGTCGTAAAAGTTTAAGGTAACAGAAAATGCAAGACATTAGAAATATTGCCATCATTGCACACGTAGACCACGGAAAAACCACGTTGGTAGACAAGATGATGTTGGCAGGAAAATTGTTCCGTGACGGACAGGATAACAGTGGACAGATATTGGATGCCAATGATTTGGAGCGCGAACGTGGCATCACCATTCTTTCTAAAAATGTTTCTATCAATTGGAAAGGAATCAAAATCAACATCATAGACACTCCCGGTCACTCCGATTTCGGTGGTGAAGTAGAACGCGTGCTCAACATGGCGGATGGTTGTATCTTGCTCGTAGACGCGTTCGAAGGTCCCATGCCGCAAACCCGTTTCGTGTTGCAAAAAGCCTTGGAGATAGGCTTGAAACCCATCGTTGTGGTGAACAAGGTGGACAAACCCAACTGTAGGCCCGAGGAAGTGTACGAAATGGTGTTCGATTTGATGTTCTCATTGAACGCCACCGAAGACCAGTTGGACTTCTCTGTCGTATATGGTTCGGCCAAAAACGGATGGATGTCAGAGGATTGGAAGAAACCAACGGACAATATAGAGTATTTGCTTGACAAGATTGTAGAGGTGATACCTGCGCCCAAGCAGCTGGAGGGTACTCCGCAAATGCTGATTACCAGTCTCGACTACTCCAACTACACAGGACGTATTGCCGTTGGAAGGGTGCATCGAGGCGTTCTTGCCAGTGGCATGAATGTAACCATTAGCCACCGCGATGGCAGTCAGGAAAAGACCAAAATCAAAGAACTTCATACCTTTGAAGGCATGGGGCACGCCAAGACCGACCAAGTGGGTAGCGGTGATATCTGTGCCGTCATTGGGCTGGATCGCTTCGAAATAGGCGACACTATCTGTGATTATGAGAATCCAGAGCCATTACCTCCAATCGCCATTGATGAGCCTACGATGAGCATGTTGTTCACCATTAACGACTCACCTTTCTTTGGTAAGGAGGGAAAATATGTCACCTCGCGCCACATCAACGACCGGTTGGAAAAGGAGTTGGAGAAAAATCTGGCTCTCCGTGTGCGTCCTTTCGAGGATGCAACGGATAAATGGATTGTCAGTGGACGTGGCGTTCTCCACCTCAGTGTGTTGGTAGAAACCATGCGACGCGAGGGATATGAGTTGCAAGTAGGTCAGCCACAGGTGATTTTCAAGGAAATTAATGGCGAACGTTGCGAACCCATTGAGGAATTGACCATTAATGTTCCAGAGGAATTCTCCAGCAAGATGATTGATATGGTGACACGTCGAAAGGGCGAAATGACCTCCATGGAGAACCAAGGCGAACGTACAAACATCGAGTTTGACATCCCTTCGCGTGGTATCATGGGACTTCGTACCAATGTGTTGACAGCCTCTCAGGGTGAAGCCATAATGGCGCATCGTTTCAAAGAGTATCAGCCTTATAAGGGAGAAATCACAAGACGAGTGAACGGTAGCATGATTGCCATGGAGACGGGTACGGCATTCGCTTATTCCATTGATAAACTTCAAGACCGTGGTAAATTCTTCATCGATCCGGGAGAAGAAGTTTATGCCGGTCAGGTGGTGGGTGAACATGTTCACGACAACGACCTGGTAATCAATGTAACCAAGGCCAAGCAGCTTACCAACGTGCGTGCCAGTGGTTCGGATGATAAGGCACGAGTGATTCCAAAGGTGATGATGAGCTTGGAAGAGTGCTTAGAGTACATCAAAGCCGATGAACTGTTGGAGGTTACTCCTAAGAGCATGCGCATGCGAAAGGTAACCCTCGACCATACCGAACGCAAGCGCTTGAACAAAGAATAATTGTTCGTTTAGACTGACAAACAAAGAAATCCTTGCCCAATGTGGCAAGGATTTTTTGTACATACTCGACAGACTGACTTTCTTGACATCGATAGAGTCGATTAAAAGCGGAACTCATAATAAATGTTAATCTACCCATGCAGTTCACCTTAAGCATCGTATGCGAGTATGTTTGGGGTAGTGTAATGTAAATTCAACATCATGATTTTCTGCCTGGTGCATGAAAATCATCCCTACTTAAGTAAGTGTATAAAACTACTTCTATTTTCTCTTGATGTCTCTTTCTTTCAAGAACCCGTGTCGGTAGGAATACAATAGTGCTTCAAGATCTTTGACTTGCTGCTTAATCTCTTTTCCTTTGTCCGTGTCAGAAACCAGCATACGGTGGCTGCTCATCTCCACAATTTGTGTGGTGCTTACGATGTCGGTGCCCTGTAAGATGGCATCGTTAGTGCTGGTGAAAGGTTCGTGCTGAACAAGTTGTAGGCCACGACTGTGATAAACCAGCGTATAGCCAGCGATACCCGTTTCCTTGTGATAGGCTTGTGAGAATCCTCCGTCGATGACAATCAACTTACCATTTGCCTTGATGGGGTTTTCTCCCTTCGTGACATGCACGGGGACATGCCCATTGATGATGTGTCTGTTCTCGCCCGTTACGCCAAAAGCATCCAAAATGCGGTCGGCGGTTGTTTCTTGGTCACGCAATTTAAAGTAGTTGCCTTTCTCTTCTTTGTGTGTTTCCTTGTCGGCGATGAAGTATCGTTCGAAGGTAGACATCTTCGATTTGTTAAACAAAGGACTGTCCGGTCCGCACCACAGGTAAGTAAAGTAGTCGATGGCGTATTCCCGTTCTTCTTTACATGTGTCATTCTGGAATGCCGCACGAATCATCATACCCGTGTTGTGCATCAGTTCTTTACCGGCGTATTTCTTACCTGGATATATTTCTACCTCCTTCAAAGAACCATTTTCGTTCAAGGGAATGGATGCATGGAAGAGCAGGTTGCCATTGTAGACGCCATACATACAGCCATGTTGCAGCAAGAGTTTGATGTGCTTGTGCAGCTTTTCACTCACCATGAAAGAATGGTTCAGTCGGTTCATTAAATCTTGTTCCTCGGGAGTCAACTCATTCGGATGCTTTGGATCGACGGTAGGAAAGTTGTTTCCATGCAGCGGATATTCTTTTCCATCCAGCAGAATGGTTCCTTTTTCATAATCAATATTGTTGAACAGTGCACGGTTTTGCATCTTCCATTCCGGATGTTTCTCAAACAGTTTACCCTCTTCCTTGAATTGAATGATGGCAATGGCCTTGTGCATCAGTGCTGTGAGGCGGAGCGTTTTCTCGTCTATCTCTTTCGATCCGCTCATGAGGCGCGGGTAAAATTCTTCACAAGGATCGTCCCCATACGTCTCAAGGGCAAAGGTCGCCAAGGGCACCAGGTTGATGCCGTAGCCTTCTTCCAATGTAACGAGGTTGGCATACCGTAGCGAAAGACGGATGACGCTGCAGATACAAGCATTGTTTCCGGCGCTGGCTCCCATCCAGATAATGTCGTGGTTTCCCCATTGAATGTCCCAATTGTGATACTTTTCCATGAAGTCCAGGATGATGTGTGCACCGGGTCCTCGGTCGTAGATGTCGCCAAGGATGTGCAGTTGGTCAATGACCAGTCGCTGGATGACATTGGCCAAGGCGATAATGAAATCGTCAGCCCTGCCAGTAGAGATGATGGTTTCGATGATGACTTGATAATAAGCAATCTTATCATTTTCCTGTGAATCCTCGTGCAGCAGCTCTTGTATGATGTAACTAAACTCCTTTGGCAGCGCCTTACGAACCTTCGAGCGCGTGTATTTGCTGGAAACATCCCTGCATACCTTCACCAATTGATAGAGTGTGATGTGGTACCAGTCGTAGATATCCTTCTCTGTAGCTTTCACCAGTTCGAGTTTTTGCTCGGGATAATAGATAAGTGTGCACAGCTCGCATTTCTCGCTTTCACGAAGTGAGTTGCCAAAAAGCTCGTTCACCTTGCGCTTGATGTTGCCTGACGCGTTTTTCAATACATGTTGAAAAGCTTCGTCTTCTCCATGAATGTCTGCCATGAAATGCTCAGTTCCCTTTGGCAGATGGAGAATGGCCTGCAGGTTGATAATCTCTGTACTTGCATCAGCTATGGTTGGAAACGATAATGATAACAAATCTAAGTATCGCAAATCTTGTTCAATTTCCTCATGTTTCATATTCATCATCTGTTTTTATCTTTCGTTCATTATATATTGCTTGTTGAGTTGATGGCCTCTTTAATTCTTTGAGTTTGTTTGTCATTCAGTGGGTCTAATGGCATGAAGCCTTCGGTAAGCCGGTAATCTTCACTCAAAACCTGCATGATACGAGCCGCAAATTGTTCTTCGTTGAGTTGCTCCAGCATGTCGTTGAGTACGTCTTCATCGTATTCCAAACTGTTCAACGTATCGTTCAGTTCCTTCAATGTCTGTTTCTTGATGTTGCGACGGTGATATTGATAACGCAGATAAAGAAGGGCATGGCACACCTCTTTTTCAGGACTGTCGTCATTGGAAAAGATGTTTAGTTTCTCTTGGATGCGTTGGTGTGTCAGCCGGTCGTGTGCCTCGAGAATCTCGTGATACAGCTTCATCGTTTCATGGGCCATCGCTTCGGGCGAGGTCATGGAAGTAGTCACGGCATTGGGTATGACGTGAATTTGCTCATTCCATTTCCTCTTTTCCATTTCCTGCTTTTCAAGTCCTCCCCAAACGATGAGAGCCGAAGCCTGTTGGGTAGCTTGTTTCTGTGCAGATATCCGCAAAACTTGGGTGGGAGTTGGGTGCTTGGGAAAATGCCACGGAGCCAGTTGTCCCAAGGAAGAGAAGGCTGTTGGAATCAATAGTCTATGGCATTGTTCCAATTTCTTATGAGCCGAAGCATCCCAAGCACCGAAAACATGCACGATATCGGGGAACTCATGGGACAGCTCTATCTCGTCGTATCTTTGAAGATACTGTTGAAGCATCGACTGATGAGCTTGATAGTCTGGGCTGCCAGCTGTCTTCTTGGACATGTATAGTTCTACTCTCATCACTATAGTTTATGGCTGGTGAAATCGTTTTTGTCTGCTCTGACGTATCTCAAACGATAAGATAGATTTCTCCACATCATGCTGATTTCAAATGGTATGACCTTCCAAAGTGCGATATCTTCCAAGAAATATGTAAGCGTTCTCTTGGCGAATCGTGCACGCAGGATGACCGTAAGGAGCAAGGAAACAACGGCTGTCAGCAGTAACGTGTAATTTATGAAAACACCACCATATACCATCATGGCCAAGATGTATAGGTAGGAAGTATGCAAGAGCGTCGTATCCAGATTGAACAGCATGCGCATGGGCGTTGATCGGTTGAGGTATTTGCGTGTTTCTTGATAGAATAGATGCTTGTTGAGCCATTTCTTTTGCAGCGGTTCATCTTCTATAATCCAGGCATCTCGCTCCATCATGAGTGCGGATGAGCCTTCGTCTGCATACTTGTTGACGATGAAATCGTATTCACCGCGTAGCAGGTGAAGGTTACCCCGATAGCCTTCTCCTTGTAGAAACATACTTTTTCGAAACGCCAAATTGGCAGAGTTGGTGCGATAGGCAATACCGATTTCTGCCTTTCTCATAAGGTACAGTTCTGTATACAGCTGCTCAAGTCTGCGAAAGTCAGCTGTTTCAGCCGTATAGTTGCTATACCCCAGCACCAGTTTGTTGTTCTCATTGCAAGCCTTCGATATGCATTGCAACCAATAAGGAGATGCGGGTGTACAACCGGCATCGGTTATGATGATCCATTCATACTTTGCCGCTTTTACTCCAAGGGTAACAGCCAACTTCTTTTTACTCATGTAGCGTGAGGATGAAGGGATGAACGTAGCGTAAAGATGCGAATCGTTTTCATACCGCTTCAATACGTCTTCTGTCTCGCTGTCACCTTGCTCGGCTACGACAACGACCTGAAAATCGTTGTCAAACTCCTGTGAAAGGAAGGAGGATAGGTGCATCTCCAGTTCCCTGGCTTCGTCGTGTACGGTAAGCAATACGGTGATGGGGACAGATTTTTTTGCAGGAATTGGGCAAGTGGTTGATGGCTCTTGTGATGAGGTCTCTTCTTGAAAGCTGTCCAAAGCAGCAGATTCTTGCTCCTGGATGTGGAAGGGTTGAAGCCTCTTCACGATTTTCCTAAACCGATAGAGGGGAGAAAAAAAAGGAGCAGCCACTGCAAGCAGCAGCGTGATAGAGCATAGTATGATGGTCAATTGGTCAAAAAACATAGACACGAATGATTCTACAATGTTATAAATCCTCTGTTAAATAACCTTCGGGTAGTTTCCTACAATTGTATTGGCTGGCCATCACTTCGCCGTAAGCACCGGCAGACCGGATGGCCAACAGGTCGCCGCGATGACATTGGTTCAAATCAATGGCTTTGGCAAACACGTCACTCGACTCACATATTGGTCCCACCACGTCATAGGTTTCATGAGCGTCATTGCTGGAAAGATTCTCTATTTGATGCCGCGATTGATACAGAGCGGGTCTGATGAAATCGGTCATACCGGCGTCAACGATACAAAACTTCTTGCGTACGCCTTGTTTGATGTACAGCACTTTGGTGATTAAACTTCCACATTGTGCGACGATAGAGCGACCAAGTTCGAAGTGTAAAGTTTGATGCGGGTACAACTTCAAGTGCTGGGCGTATGTCTGGAAATATGCTTTGAAGTCAGGAATGGGCTGCTGGTCAGGATGTTCGTAGTTCACACCCAATCCTCCGCCAACGTTAATGCTTTCAACATGAACATGATGTTGGTGCAGTTCTTCCTGCAATTGATTGATTCGATCGCACAAAGAAACGAAGTCACGCATGTCAAGAATTTGTGAACCGATATGAAAATGTAGACCGGTAAACTTGACATTCTTCATCCGCAAACACGCCTCAATGGCAGTTTCCGTTTCGCACAGAGCAATACCAAACTTGTTTTCGGCCAGTCCTGTTGTGATGTTCGCATGTGTATGAGCTTCCACGTCAGGGTTGATTCGCAAAGCAATGCGTGCAATTTTACCTTTCTTCTCAGCAATCTCGTTGATGACTTCAAGCTCGGCAATGCTCTCAACGTTGAAGCAAAGAATCTCTTGGTCAATGCCCAAAGCGATTTCCCAGTCACTTTTGCCAACGCCAGCATAAACTATCTTGTTGGGTGAGAAGCCTGCATCAATGGCAGCCAGAATCTCTCCACCACTCACGCAGTCGGCCTCTAATCCGGCCTGACTGATGATGTTGAGTAGCTTTGCGTTGGCATTTGCCTTGACGGCATAATGAACCTGGAAACGTTCATACGGCTCAATTTCTGTCTTGATGGCCTGGAGCGTTTCTTTCAGCAAAGCCGTGTCATAGTAATAAAACGGCGTTTGCTTGGTGCTAAGTTTGTCTAATGAAACCAACTGATGCATAGCTTCCCGTCAATTACCATTCGCGCAGGTTGTTTCAAACAGCAAGTCACTCAAACTTTGCAACGCTCGCTTCTTGTCAGCATCCCTCACCAAGAAAGAAATGTTATAATTGCTGCCACCATAGGAAATCATGCGAACCGGAATATCCTTCATGGCATCCAAGGCAAGTGTCTCGAATCCAACATTGCTCCAGTCTAAATCACCAACGACGCAGATGATGCACATGTCGGTATCAACGGTCACAGTTCCGTATTTTTTCAATTCATCAACGATTTCATCCAGATGCGTGGCGTTGTCAATGCTCATGGACAAGCCCACCTCGCTGGTGGCAATCATGTCAATGGGCGTTTGATAGCTTTCAAAAATCTCAAACACTTTTCTCAGAAATCCTGTCGCAAGCAACATCCTGGACGATTTGATTTTGATGGCAACGATGTTGTCTTTGGCCGCCACTGCTTTGATTTTTCCGCGAACGATCACGTTGTCAATGAGGGTGCCGTATGCATCGGGTTCCATCGTATTCTTCAATCGGACGGGAATGCCCGCGTATTTGGCAGGCTGGATGCAAGTGGGGTGGAGGATTTTGGCTCCAAAGTAAGCCAGCTCGGCAGCTTCTTCAAAGTTGAGTTGCTGCACGGCGTCGGTCTTGTCAACGATGCGTGGGTCGTTGTTGTGCATGCCGTCGATATCAGTCCAAATGACAATTTCTTCAGCGTTGAGCGCGGCTCCAATCAAAGAAGCCGTGTAGTCGGAACCGCCACGCAGTAGGTTGTCTACCTCTCCATAAGCATTTCGGCAGATAAAACCTTGGGTGATATAAATCTGATAGCCCTCATTGTCAGCCATGATGGCGGAGAGTTTTTCCTTGATGTAGGGTGGGTCTGGTTCAGCATTCTTGTCTGTTCTCATAAAATCCAAAGCCGATAGAAGAACTGCATGAACACCCTGCTCCTGCAAATAGTTTACCACCATGTTGGTACTCATGATTTCGCCTTGCGCAACAATGCACTTCTCTTCGAACGATGTAAAAAGATCTTTGGTAAACGAACGAAGATATTCGAATTCGCTTGCCAGGAAGTCGCGGGTCTTCGACTTGTATTCATCCGTCGCATACAACTCGTCTACGTGCTGCATGTATTTCTCTTCCAATGTGTTGATTACCTCATTGGCACCTTCCGGATTCTTCTTGTAGAGATAATCGGCTATCTCTATCAGTGTGTTGGTAGTGCCAGCCATGGCCGACAGAACAACAAATGTCTGCTCACCTGACCGTGTTACGAGTGAAGCTACATTCTTCATTCGTTCTGGAGAACCTACAGAGGTTCCCCCAAATTTCATCACCTTCATCTTTATTATATTTACATTGCTTCGTATAAGAATTGTCTATCACTCAACCGATGGACATGATTGCGAGTCGCTCTCGGCTTCTTCTTGCAAGTCTATTTTGTTGTATTCGTTCGTAATGTCTGCGATGTGTCCATCTTTGCAACGATACACAATACCTGGGAATTTGTCTAACATAGGGATGTTGTGCGTGGACATCACCACAGCTGTTCCCGTTTGGGTGATGTCTTTCAGTAGCTTCACGATGTGACTTGCTGTCTCAGGGTCCAAATTGCCCGTAGGTTCGTCGGCGATGATGATTTTCGGCTTGTTCAACAAAGCTCTCGCAATGGCTATACGTTGCTGCTCGCCGCCAGAGAGTTCGTAAGGCATCTTGTGCTTTTTCTCAATCATACCCACATCATTGAGTACTTCATCAATCCGCTGGTTGATCTCGTTCTTGTCTTTCCACCCTGTTGCTTTCAAGACAAAATACAAGTTTTTGTAAACATCCCGGTCATGAAGAAGCTGGAAATCTTGAAAGATAATCCCCATTTCTTTTCTCAGTGCAGGCACTTCGTTGCGTTTTACCTTTGTGATGTCTCTGTCAAGGATTTCGGCTTTTGTATCTGAATCGCCTTCGATATCCAATTCGCAATACATGGTTTTAAGCAGCGAACTCTTGCCAGAACCAACCTTCCCGATGATATAGATAAACTCTCCTTCGTCTACTTTGAAGTCAACGTCTTGCAAGATGTGATTGTCTGCTTGGAATATTTGAACTTTTTGATAATCTACTAACATATCTGCTTTTTCCTTTTGATGATTTGGTTTAATGCCAGTTGGGGTATGCCACAGCCAAGAGTGGTTGTCCTACAAATGAGGTCGTTGTTGGTCTTTTTACTTTTAAACGAAACATTTTATACGATTGAAGTATGATGCAAATTTAGACAATTTTTCCGAATTATGCGCCTCTCGGGGTGGAAAAGAGTTGGTTGGCGTACATGGCTCTATTATTTAACCATGTTGCTTTTCGTTTTTTGTTATTTAATCGAACGGGTGGTTCACCTGTGAAGTATCTTCTGTCGCAACGTCTTTTTAACACAAATGCTGGACGTTTTTTCAACCAACTTGTTCGAGTGTTGTAAATAAGTGCATCATGGTAGAGTTTTGTTATCTGTTTGACTGTTAGTATCTTATGTGATTTTTAGTCCCAAAGAGAAATCAAAAAGCAATGTGTTTGGCGCGTAAAACCCTCTATTTTGTGTAAAAAAGACCTTTAATAGGATTGAGATTGGGCGACTAAAGCATGTAAATTGGACGGTAAAAGCATGCTAATTGCTGCTTTATTCCATGTGAATAGGGTACAATATGATGCGTTTAAGGGTTTGAATACCTAAAATAACTCCCAATTTTGTCTATTTTTCAATTTTATTTTGTCAAAGAAAATGAATCGGTTTAACAAACGAAAGGTTTGTTAACAAATAAGGAGTGTATTGTTGATAGTCATCTATCATTATTTTCAAATCGTGTCGAAAATGGCAGTTCCATCCGTGTTCATACAAAAGAACATGGTGTTTTTTTTACACCGAACAACCTTGTTTCAATGAAAGAGCCGTGAGTTGACGTATCATCTTGCGGAGTTTAAAACCTGTTAAGTAGTGCAATTTTTCCTAAAACGATTGGTAGAATGTCATCGATTTTTCAAGATTTATTGTAATTTAGCAGCAATGAGGACATATTTTCAAATATGTGTTGGTTGAATAAATTCGACCAACAGGGTTATAAAGTATCGTCTCATTCAAAAATTGAGCCTTCGACATCTTTAAATTGTCCCATGAGTCAACCGAAATTACATGAGTAACAACTATAAAAAACATAGAATATGAAAAAATTTGTTTTATTGACA
>CAMQBP010000033.1 GCA_946999025.1 uncultured Prevotella sp.
ACAGCGTTCCCTCCACCACCAGCAGTTCGGCCTCCTTGAGCCGCTGAATGATGTCCGACGTGTAGGCCGACTGTTTTTCCAGCAACAATAAAATGCAGTATTCCAGCATTCCCTTGCGCATTTGCGATTTCACATTGTCTACATTCATAATCATCAATTTTTCAAGTTGATGTCACAAAAGTAGGTAAAATATAAGTACCTTGCAAAACATAGTACTATAAATTGTTTAAATATTAACTTTGTTTAACCAAAAAGGCGCGTTGAGTGTCTAATTATCGGTCACAGCTCTTCCACTCAAGCGGTTGCTTTTTAGCAAAAAAAATCATTTGTTGTTCAACCCCAGTGCTCTTAGACGAGATGCCCTTGTTTTGTGAATGTGGATGAGGTAAAGTCTATTTTTTGTATGACGGGCATGTCATACTTCCGATGTATTGCTGACGAGTGGCATCGGTCAAAGCGTCAATGCGAGCGTCCACATAGAGCTAAGCACGCATCCCTTGGAAGCGGAAATTAAGAAAGACGGAAGATGAAGCTAATCGAACATGATTAGACACGCTTTGAAAACGAATTAAATCGCCGTATGCCGAACGGCACGTACGGTGGCGTGAGAGGAAAGGAAACGAAAGTAGGTTAGAAAACTTTCATTTCCCAACCTACTCGATTTCTCCCGGTGAACTTGTGTTGAACTTTTTAAATAGAAAGTTACAGCATGCAACCTTGTGAAATTTCATCACAATTATTTCTATTCGCTGAATATTTACGACCTGCTTCTATTATTGAAATATTGGTTTTAAACTCCATGGTCTGGAGGCCTTAGTTTTAACCCTTGGTTAGGCCAAACAATTTTTCACAGTAAAGCAGACACACAAGTGATATGAATTACACCAGCAATTGCAAGAGTTAAAATTAAAGATTAAGCAGATTTAAACCTCCTTAATCTATACATTCTTTCCAAGTCTCTGTATGTCAATATGTTATTATTATATTCTAAGATACAGCAAGCATTTTCGAGACTTCTGCGAAAATAAATATATAACTTACGATCATTGCGCCATAAAATGAAATACTATATATTAAGGAGGTTAAAAGCGTTTTGTTTTATTCATATTTGGATGTTTAGAGGATAAAGGCTATATTTGTGGTCTAAAGATTTATATTATGTATTATAACGAACTAATAGAGAAACAAGTCATAGGCAGGCTTCGGGTAGACAATCCTTGGTGGACTGAAAATGAGGTTGCATCATACTATGCAGAGATGCGTCCTCGGCTATATCTAGATATCTTCTATCCATTAGTTGTCGGAATGGATATTAGACGCGCTGTCATATTGATGGGGCCGCGGCGTGTAGGTAAGACAGTGATGCTGTATCATACCATTCAGCGTCTGATAGCAGATGGTGTTTCTCCGCAGAGCATTATTTATATTTCCGTAGAAACTCCTATCTATAATAAAATATTGTTGGAACAACTATTTAATCTGGCGAAACAGGCATTAGCCAAGACTGACAGCAAGGAGACTTTCTATGTATTCTTTGATGAGATTCAGTATTTAAAAGACTGGGAGGTCAATTTGAAGTCATTAGTTGATACCTATCATAATGTGAAGTTTGTCGCATCTGGATCTGCGGCTGCAGAATTGAAAAAACGAAGTAACGAAAGCGGTGCAGGGAGATTCACCGATTTTGATTTGCCTCCACTGACATTCTATGAATACGTTCATTTGAAGGGGTATGCCCATTTAATGCTTCCAATGAAGATGGATTGGTCAAATAGACCTATTACGGGAAACACCACCATAGATATTATCAAGTTGAATAAACTGTTCATCGACTATATTAATTATGGTGGTTATCCGGAAGTGGTCTTCTCTCAGCGTATTCAGGAAAATCCAGGTCAGTTTATTAGGCACGATATCATTGACAAGGTTTTGTTGCGGGATTTGCCAAGTTTATATGGAATTACAGATGTCCAAGAATTGAATTCTCTTTTTACTATGATAGCCTACCATTCAGGCTCTCAGTTCTCGTATGAAGGTCTCTCTAAAGATTCTGGTGTAAAAAAGGATACACTCCGAAAATACATACAGTATCTTGAGGCTGCATTCTTAATAAAAAAGATTCGTCGTGCTGATGACACAGCCAAAGAGTATAGACGTGAAATGTTGTTTAAGCTTTATCTCACAAACCCGTCTTTACGATGTGCACTATTCCAGCCCATAGACGAGAATGATGAAGTGATAGGCAATATGGTGGAAACGGCAGTATATGCTCAGTGGATTCCTCGAAATGCGAATATAGCCTATGCAAACTGGAACGAAGGCAATAAAAAGAAAGGAGAGGTTGACATCGTTGGAGTAAATGATGCTAAACAAAAACCAGAGTGGGGTGTTGAGGTGAAATGGTCGAATAAGCCTTTCCATAATCCGAGTACAGAACTAAAATCGCTGGAGACATTTATGAAGACCAATGGCTTGAGCTATGCTATAGTTACTTCTATCTCAGAAACTGGGAAAAAAGAGCTGTCTTATGGATGTCTTCAGTTTATGCCAGTGGCTTGTTATGCCTATACAGTAGGCGAGAATACACTATACGCAAAAAAAATATCGTTTGGTTTGTAAACCGGTAAACGCCAATAATCTGGCTATGGAGGGCTAAAAATGAATGCAGATATTTTATGCTTTGACTAATGGAATGCAACTTATATTAGAAACAAAGAAAACAAGAAAATGGAAAAATGAAAATACAAACCACTAACATCGTGGACGAGAATATCAAACGCATTGGGGAATTGGTTCCCAACTGCCTCACGGAACGGCTCAATGAGGATGGAAAGCCTGAGGTGGCATTTGATTATGACCAACTGAGGCAGGAACTATCGAAGGATTTAGTGGAGGGCACCGAAGAACGTTATCAGTTGACGTAGTCCGATTAACGCAACGCCATTCGCCTGGCCAACGCGCCGACTACCGACACGCTGCGCCCTTGCCATGAAGAGAGCGTAGACTTTGATACCTACACAAACTCTCTACATAGAGGATGACAATCTTGAAGTGCAGAAACTTTGGCGCGAGACTATCTTGGCAAGGTGAAGATGATATATATTGATTCTCCTTATAACACAGGTAATGACCTTTTGCATAACGACGATTTCTCTCAGGCAATCAGCGACTAAGTTGCCAACAGCGGACAGGAGGGCGACGACGGCAACCACCTTGTAGCCAACATCGAGAGCAGTGGCCGTTTCCACACCGACTGGCTTAACATGATTTATCCCCGATTGAAAGTTACGAAGGATCTGTTGGGCGAAAATGAAGTGATTTTTATATCTATTGATGATAATGAAGTTAATAATGCGATAAAGGCATGTGATTCAAGTTGAAGTCTGCGGTCGACACCCATTGGCCTGCGAACGTGGTGCCGGTGAAGCTCGATTTAGTGGAAACACCGTAGCGAACAGAGCTTTTGGTGCTACGTATATTCTTGATTTCTATGCGGTTCCATCCATATCCTTTGCCATTGTTAGCCTCAACGATATTCTGATAACCTGAGTTCAGGATAAAAATGTCCGTCCTCAATAGCTCACCTAAGGGTATAAATATGTCCAAAAACACGTTTAGTGTTTTGATAATCAATATGTTCGGTGGCTCGTCGTATAAGATGGTTACACAAGCGTATTTACCTTGAAAACCAATCTCTATGATATTGGCACCCAAAGTCATTGACTTTGGTGTCCAATTCACATGACTTTGGCGTTCAAAGTCAATGCAATTGGGAAACAGTGTAAATGAGCACTTTGCAACCAAGTTGCAACAATCTTTTGATACCTTTGCATCATGATACGGGGAAAAGCTCTCATAGTAAGTCTTTGGCTGGCAATGCTCATGGTGTTGCTGGTGTTGGCCGTGCCTCATCATCACCACCTGAGCAACGTTTGTTTCGTGGAAGAGAGGTGCGAGACAGACGGCCAAATCAATGACCGGCACACCCACCATCATTCTTCCGGACAGGAATCGCAGGCAGACAACTGTCCCGTAGAGCAAATCAGGCACATTGTTAAGGACGACGAGCATGCGCAGCCCATCATGCAAGTGGTGCAGCAGCAGCCTCATTGGCTGTGCGCCCACGCTGCCGACATGCACCCGCACGTTCAGGAAGTCTCGCCAGTTGGCGAAACGCCCGACCCCATCGCCCGATTGTTTGAGGCACATGTAACCTCAAGTGGACGAAGGGGCCCTCCCGCTTTATCATAACCCATTGTTTTTATCGAGTGGCAGAGCAGTTGTCAACAGCTGTTCCGCAGTAAGTCGTACACGTTCATACTAAGGTTATGATTAACAAGATTATCTATTTTTCCATTCAACATAAATTTCTGGTGGTACTCCTGTTGGCGGCCATCATCGGCGGTGGGATATATTCACTGCGAACCATTAACGTAGACTCCACGCCCGACATCACGAACAACCAGGTGCAGGTCATCACGGTTTCTGAAAATCTCTCGACGGCCGACATCGAGCAGTTCGTCACCTATCCCGTAGAGTTGGCCATGTCCAACCTGCCCGGTGTTGAAGACATCCGTTCCATCTCACGCTTCGGCCTGTCTGTGGTCACCATCGTTTTCAAAGAAGACATGGGCACTTACCTGCCCCGCCAGCTGGTGCAAGAGAAGCTGGAAGAGGTGCGCGAGGACATTCCGGAGGGATTCGGAACGCCCGCGATGGGTCCCATCAGCACGGGACTGGGCGAGATTTTGCAGTACACCCTTGTTCCCAAAGACACCGCCCGTTACAGTACGCAGGAGCTGCGCACCATTCAAGACTGGATAGTGAAGCGCCAGCTGTCCATGATTCCGGGCGTGGTGGAGGTCAACTCGTTTGGCGGAAGCATCAAGCAATACGAGGTGGCCCTCAACCCCCAGCGGCTCAACGCCATGCGCGTGAGCGTGGGTGAGGTGTACGAAGCCCTGAAAAAGAATAACGTCAACACGGGCGGCGCCTACATAGAGCGCGACCACATGGCCAGCTTCATCCGAGGCGAAGGACTGGTGAAGTCGGTTGACGACATTGAGAACATCGTGGTGAAGAATGTCAACGGCACCCCTGTTCTCGTGCGCGACGTCGCCGACAAGGTGGGCTTTGGCTCGCAAGTGAGGTACGGCGCTTTCACGCAAGACGGTCATGAGGCCGTCGGGGGCATGATCATGATGCTCAAGGGTGCCAACTCTGACAAGGTGGTCAGGGCGGTGAAGAAGCGCATGGAAAGCGTCAGAAAATCGCTGCCAGACGGCATCGACATCAAACCTTTTCTCGATCGGTCCGACCTTATCGAGCGTACAACGAGCACCATTGCGCGCAATTTGACAGAAGGCGCGCTCATCGTGATATTCGTGTTGGTGCTGTTGTTGGGAAGTTTGCGCGGAGGTGTCATCGCTGCATCGGTCATTCCACTGTCCTTGCTGTTTGCCCTCATCATGATGCGGCTCTTCGGCGTGAGCGCCAACTTGATGAGCCTGGGGGCCATCGACTTTGGAATTATCGTCGATGGGGCGGTGATTATCGTGGAGGGTACGGTGTTCGAAATGGAGAAAAGAATCAGGAAGCACAGCCAACTGGGACGGGGCGGCATGAACGCCGTCGCCTTCGAGGCCGCCTCTTCGATGATGCATTCGGCCTTCTTCGGTCAGCTGATTATCCTCATCGTGTTCACCCCCATCATCTTTCTGTCTGGCGTCAGCGGAAAAATGTTCTCCCCCATGGCCTACACCTTCTCGTTCGCCGTACTGGGAGCCATCATTCTGTGTCTGACGTATGTGCCGATGATTTCATCTTTGCTGATTCGTCCACTGAGCCATCAGGGCGGAAGGATGGCGCGGATGGAACGCAGCTTGCAGCGCGTGGGCAACTGTGTAACGAGCCGCATCATACATGTTTATCACCCGCTGCTGTTGTATGCCCTGCGTCATAAAAAGATGGTACTTGCTTCTGCCGTTGCTTTGTTTCTGGCTGCCGCGTTCGCTTTCACGCGGATGGGAGGCGAATTTGTGCCTGAACTCGATGAGGGCGACATCGCCATGCAAACCTTCCTCCGCCCCGGCAGTTCGCTCTCGGAAACCATCAAGCGCGAGGGAGAGGTGGAACGCCTGCTGCTTCAGAATTTTCCGGAAATCAAAACCGTATGCGCACGCATTGGGGTGGCCGACATACCCACCGACCCGATGGGGTTTGACTACACGGACAGCTTCATCATTCTGGAAAAAGATCGCAGCAAATGGACATCGGCCAAGACCAAAGAAGAATTGATAGAAAAGATTAAGGACAAATTGCAAATCCTGCCGGGGCTCAACTTCTCGTTCTCACAACCGGTGGCCCTCCGTTTCAACGAGCTGCTCACGGGTGTGCGCGAGGATGTGGCCGTGAAACTTTATGGCGACGATCTCGACAAACTCGGCGAACTGGGTGAGCGGATGGTGAGCATCATCAGTAGGATAGAGGGAGCCGAGGATGTGACCCTTGAGCGCACGGACGGTCTTCCGCAGATTACGGTGAAGTACGACAGGCAGCGGGTGGCGCAATACGGTTTGCACATCGATGACCTCAATGCCTATGTCAGCAGCGCATTTGCCGGAAGTTCGGCTGGGTCGGTGTTTGAGGGTGAGAAACGTTTTGACCTTGTCATCAGGCTCTCTGACGCTTACCGGAAGAGTATCGATGACCTGCGCCAACTTTACATACCGCTGCCCAACGGGGCACAGATACCCTTGAGCGAGGTGGCACAAATTGATTATGAGTCGGGGCCCATGCAGATTTCCCGCGAGCAAACCTCGCGCAACATCTATGTCGGCGTGAACGTTAGAGGACGGGATGTGCAGTCGGTTGTGGATGAGATACAGGACAAACTCGATCAGCAACTGCGCCTGCCGGCTGGCTATCGGTTGGCGTATGGCGGTGAGTTCCAGAAACTTCAGGAGGCAAAGAATCGCTTGATGATCGTCTTGCCCATCGCCCTGCTCCTGATTTTCGTGCTACTTTATTTCGCCTTGAAATCGCTCAAGCAGAGCCTCATGATTTACATGGCGGTTCCGCTGGCCACGGTCGGCGGCGTATTGGCCTTGCTGTTGCGCGGCATGCCCTTCTCCATCTCGGCCGGAGTGGGCTTCATCGTCCTCTTCGGAGTGGCCGTGCTCAACGGTCTGGTACTCATCAATCGTTTCAACTCGTTAAAGAAAGAAGGTATGAACAACATCAACCGCAGAATCATCAAGGGTACGCAAGAGCGCATCCGCCCTATCCTTCTCACGGCCACGGCCGCCATGTTGGGCTTCCTGCCCATGGCAGTGTCGGGGTCGGCAGGTGCTGAAGTGCAGCGACCTTTGGCCACTGTGGTCATCGGCGGACTGTTCACGGCTACGCTGCTTACCTTGCTTGTCGTTCCTTTATTGTACGCTTTGGAAGAGAAAGCGCAGCGAAAAACTGCCAAGAGGTTACCCAAAGCGGCCTTTGCCCTGATGCTGACACTGCTGGCACCATGCGGCATGCAGGCTCAACAGCCAGTGAGTTTGCAACAAGCCCTGCAGCTGGCAGAGCAATATCATCCAAGCATTCGTCTGGCGCGGATGGGTGTCAGTCGTGAAGAGACCATGGTCAAAGGCGTAAGCGAGGTGGGACTTACTGAGCTGTCGGCCGGGGTAGATGAGCTTGGCAGAGGCAACGATGCCACCTTTACCCTGTTGTCTGTCAGGCAAAACATTGATGTACTGGGGAACAAACAGCGCGTGCGCACCCAGCACCAAAAGGTGAATGTGGCTCGTGCGGAGATGAATCTCACCGAACATCAATTGCGCAAAGCCGTTTACCGCGATTATGCGCAGGCTTACATCCTAAGGCAAAGGATGAACGTACATGCCATGATAGACTCTATCTATCAGAACTTTGAGCATGCGGCGAAAGTGCGTTACGAGGCCAGGGAAACGTCGAAGTTGGCTTATCTGGCCGCTAAGAAGAAGGCTGTTGAAACCAAAGAAAACTTCAAACAGTCGGTATTTGATTACCAAGTGGCACTGAAAGCCTTGTCACGGTGGCTGGGAGAGGGACTTTATGAACCCACTACGGCTCCAGACGAGACGCTTGGAGAGGCAGCAGGCAGTGCAAATCCCGTATTGATTTGTCAGTCGGAGAGGGTCAAATTGGCCGAAGAAAACATCCGACTGGAAAGGTCTAAAGGGCTTCCGGCATTCTTCGTGGAGGGTGGTATACAGCGCATTGGCGACAAAAACGGCTACTGGACATTCGACGTTGGCGTGAGTGTTCCGCTGTTCAGACGTTCGTACAAGGCCCGACAAAAGGCCGCCACCCTGGACAGGGACATCGAAAACACGCAGTTTGACTTGCTGAAAAAACAGCTGGGTGACAACCAAGAACGCTTGCAGACAGCGTACCAGAAGTGGCGTCACAAACTGCAATATTACCGAGAAACAGCTCTTCCCACGGCCAGGGCGCAGCAACGTGGCGCATCTTCCGCGTACAAACTGGGCGCAACCGATTACATCGGATTCATTCAGACCATGGGTGATGCCGTGCAAACCGAGCTTGATTATTGGGAAGCATACGAACAATTCATCGATACAATCATCAATTTACAATATCCAACCATATAAAAAATGAAAACAAAAGCATATCTCATCCTTTCGCTCATCGTCTTTCTGGCAGCTTGCGGCAAGCAAACTAAGGACGCTGGCGAACAAGAAAAAAAGTCATCGGACAGCATGACAAAAGTGGAACTCACCGATGAACAGGTGAAAGAACTGGGCATCAAGGTGGGTAGTGTCGCCGACACGATGCTCATCGGCAGCGTGGATGTCAATGGAAAGTTGGCCGTTGACCCGCAGAGCGAGGCAACCATAACCCCGCAAATGGGCGGTAACGTCAAACAAATATTGGTTCATCAAGGGCAATCTGTGTCCAAAGGAATGGTGGTGGCCTATCTGTCTCATCCTGATTTGGTAAACCTTCAGACGGATTATTTCTCGGCATTGAACCGACAGAGATACCTGAAAAAGGAGTTTGACCGCCAGACCATGATGCAGAACGAAGGTGTAGGGGCCGGCAAAGACTACGACCGCACGAAGTCGGAGCTGCAAACTGTGAGTGGCCAGGTGCAGATGCTTGCCGCCCAACTCAGACAACTGGGTATCAGTCCGTCTGCCCTTCACAAGGGAAAACCAATGCTGGCCATCGCATTGACAAGTCCCATCAACGGCACGGTGGAACAAATCAACGTGCAAACGGGGCAATATGTTTCGCCCGAGATGGCCATGATGAAGATTGCTAACACAAGCAACATGTATGCAGAATTGCAGGTTTTCCAACGCGACGTGCCGAAAATCAAGGTGGGACAGGCTGTAGCAATGAAGATTGTTCATGCCGACGGAACCGCCTGCAAGGGAAAAGTGTACTCCATAGGTAAGACTTTCAGAGCCGAAACGCAAACGGTTGATGTGCGGGTTCGTTTGGACGGGCAGCACACGGGACTGATTGTAGGGATGTATGTTCAGGCGAAGATTGCGACAAGTAGCGAAAGGACAAAAGCCGTTTCGTCTGATGCCATCGTCGAAGTGGATGGAAAATCCTATATCTTCACGGCGGCAAAGCAAGGGAGCAACTGGCAGTTTGTCCCCACGATGGTCAAGAAGGTGAAGGAAGAAGGTGATCTTGTGGCCATAGAAACCAAGGAGCCAGCAGATCGTCTTTCACGCATTGTACAGTCGGGCGCTTACTACCTGCTTTCAGAGATGAAGAAAGACGAGACGGGAGAGGAATAAAACGTAACTAAAACGTGATGGATGTTTGGTAGGCAGGAAATTGCCTGGCTACCAAACATCCATCATGTTTTCAACATCAAAAGAACAAGACCGCAGTTGATGTTTATGGGCGACGGTCGGTCATGAAGAACTCCAGCGTGCCGCC
Source organism: uncultured Prevotella sp. (assembly GCA_946999025.1). Taxonomy (GTDB): domain Bacteria; phylum Bacteroidota; class Bacteroidia; order Bacteroidales; family Bacteroidaceae; genus Prevotella. The sequence continues at coordinate 9,961 of CAMQBP010000033.1, forward strand.
GGCCATGATGTCTTTGTAATCGATGTACAGCTTGTTGTAGGGCTTGCCGTTGAGCTTGATATGGCTGACATACATATTCTTCGGACTGTTGCCATGCGCCAGGATGGTAAACGTCTTGCCATGGCCCACATTCACCTCAGCCTTGTCAAACAAAGGCGAGCCAAACATATACTTTCCGCCAGAGGGTTCCACCTGATAGATGCCCATGGACGAAAGAATATACCAGGCCGACATTTGTCCAACATCCTCGTTTCCACTCAGACCATCGAAGTCGTTATGGTACATAGTCTTCAGCACCTCGCGCACCTTCTCGGCCGTTTTGTAGTGCTGGTTCACATAGTTGTACATATAAATAATGTGGTGGCTGGGCTCGTTGCCGTGCGCATATTGGCCAATGAGTCCCGAGATGTCAGGTGAGGCATCGGCACCGAGGTCGCCAACGACCGTGAACAGCGAGTCAAGTTTAGTGACAAACTTCCGCTTGCCGCCGAAAAGTTTGATCAAACCCGGCACGTCATGAGGCACGAGCCAAGTGTATTGCCAGGCATTTCCCTCAGTATAGTCGTCGTTGCGGTGGGACGAATGGAACGGATTGAACGGCTCGCGGAACTTACCATTGGCCACGCCGCGCATGAAACCGGTCTTCTTGTCAAAGTAATACTTATACGATTGGCTTCGTTTCAGGAAGTACTGATAATCTTTCTTGGCACCAACCAGCTTGGCTACCTTGGCTACAGAGGCATCTGCCAAGGCGTATTCCAGACCCTTGGCGACCGTTTCGTAGGTAGAATCGCTGTTCCATGGAATGTAACCATACTTCTTCAGGTTGTCCAACGAGCGCTCATCGAGCATGGCAGAGGTGCGCATGGCCTTGAAAGCGGCCTGCTTATCCACGTCAAATCCTTTGAGAACGATATCGGCCAACACGGGAATGCCGGGGTTGCCCACCATACAGTCGGTTTCGTTGCCAACGAGATGCCACACGGGTAGCTTGCCTTGCTGTTCAAAAATCTGCAGGAAGGTCTGAGCGATGTCACGCTGTTTCTCGGGATGAATGATGGTCATCAGTGGATGAGCCGCACGATAGGTGTCCCAAAGCGACAGGGTGGTGTAGTTGGTAAAGTCGCCTTTGTGAATTTTACCATCACTGCCCCGGTACTCACCATTGACATCCGAGAAGATGGAAGGAGCCGTCATGGTGTGAAAGAGTGCCGTGTAGAAGATGATCTTGTCATTGAGATCGGCGGTTTCTACCTTGATTTTGCCAAGTTCTTTGTTCCAGGCAGCGTCGGCATTGTTGACAACTCGGTCAAAATCCCAATCCTTGATTTCGGCACGCAGGTTGGCTTTAGCATTGTCAACGCTCACGGCCGAAATGCCAACACGCGCCAACAGTGGCTTCATGTTCTGCCCTACGGAGAAGACGCCCACGCTGTCGCCCTGCATTTCCTTGAGCTTCAGAGGCTGCGAAAACTCGGCAAAGAAATAAACGCGCTGGTCTTTTGCCCAGCCTTCTGAGTAGCGATAACCACTCACCGTCGTGCTGTTTTCCTGCGTTATCTGGCATTTGGTCATCTTATCCCAACCAATGCCTTGTTTAAGATTAATCTTCAAGAGAGGCTCTTTACTGCTAAGCGGGAAGGTATAACGATGCATACCGGCACGCTGGGTAGCCGTTAACTCCACCAATATCTTACTGTCGGCCAGGCGAACGGTGTAATAACCGGGGCGCACATACTCGCCATCGTGCGAGAAACGCTCGGTGTAGGTCTTGGCATCGAATGTTGGCAAGAAGGCAATGTCGCCCAAATCGCCAATGCCGGTACCACTCAAATGGGTGTGACCAAAGCCAATAATGAGCGAATCGCTGTAGTGATAGCCCGAGCACCAGTCCCACCCACGGGTGATTTGCGTGGGCCCTAACTGCACGGCACCAAAGGGAACATTGGCTCCGAGAAACACATGTCCGTGTCCACCCGTTCCGATGTAAGGATTGACATAGCGCGTCAATCGGACTGAGACATCATGCAGCTGAGCCATCATGCCATGCCCGGGTAAGAACAGGAGTGCTGTGGCAACGATGAAAGATTTGAACAATTTAGTATAGGTCATAAGATTTATGGATTAAAGTTTCTAACAATGTACTGCGTTCTATCTTGCGGTGAAGCGAAGACGATGACGAGAATTTGCGGCGTTACCGTCTGTCTTGTTTCAGGAAATGGAACGAACCGTTTACCAAACTGAAACCACTACCGGTATGACGGAGCTTCACCAAGGCTACCTTTCGGGGTGTTGGCTGGGTGTTGCTGCGGTGGGTATGCAAGACATACTGCCACTCGTCGGCCGCATTCTTGAACAAATCGCCCCGCCAAAGTTGAAGTACACTTTCTCGTTGGCGCTGATGGTCACGGTGATTACATCATCTTCTCCATGACGACTCACCGTCTTGGTGAGGGTCAAAGGCAATGGAGCAGAGGCTTCGAGCTTCCCATCGCGATCGGTTAGGGTATAAGTAACGGCCCTGTTTCCCGGTTGTTTCAAACTGATATGGCTCTCCACATCTGTAGCATAGGTCATTTGTGATGCCAAAAGGGCATAGGTCAAGAGTAAACTCTTCAATGAATTCTTCATAAGAATGATTAGTAATCGTTTAATAACCAGTTTAACTTTCTGCAAAGTTAATCATTTCAGTGCACTTATAAGAATTAAAAAAATGAAAAAGGAGGGTTTCTCGCTCCCTCCTTTCTCAATGATTTTAAATTCCTTCAACCCCAGGTTAGTATTGATAACCCTCTGTTGGTTTCAACTTAGGATTACGATTAGAGATGGGCCATATCAAGTCTGAATGCTTGAATGATAATCTCATCAATTGCGCCAAATACAGTCTTTTTGTATAGATTTTGCTTAATTTAACGTGAGTTCGACGAATTATAAGTGTCTATAAATTTGGTGATTAGCGAAATTTGTTGTAACTTTAAGGTGTTGATTTACAAACAATTACAAACAAAAATCGCTATGATCACCGAGGACAAAGTTACTGAAATATTTTGTATGGCAGATGATTTCTGCAAGTTTTTTGATGCAATGGTGGCAAAATATACGCTAAAGCCTACTGGAAAAAGAAAGTATCATCGAGATTCCACGATGTCAAAGGCAGAAGTCATGCTAATAATGATTCTTTTTCACGACTCTGGTTATCGCTGCTTTAAACATTTCTATCTTGAAAAAGTATGTAAGCATCTGCGTAATTTGTTTTCTAAAGTTGTCTCATACAACCGTATAGTAGAATTGGAAAGGGAGGTTGTCATTCC
>CAMQBP010000034.1 GCA_946999025.1 uncultured Prevotella sp.
GACATGAACAAGGTTCTTGTCCCATAAACTTGGACCCAGCGATGGACAAATGAGTTCCCAACTCATCTTCTTCCCGCCGCGTCTTCAATTCTATTTGCGCCACTGCGGCGATGGAAGCCAGTGCCTCACCGCGAAATCCCATGGTTTGCAAGGCGAACAAATCGTCGGCTTTGCGGATTTTGGACGTGGCATGACGCTCAAACGACAAGCGAGCATCCGTGCCGGACATTCCCTTTCCGTCATCGATTACTTGTATGGAAGTTCTTCCAGCGTCCTCAACAAGAACATTGATTTCCTTGGCGTCGGCATCAACGGCATTCTCCACAAGCTCTTTGATGACACTTGCGGGGCGCTGAATCACTTCACCAGCGGCTATCTGATTGGCTACGATGTCGGGTAAAAGTTGTATGACGTCCTTCATTCTCCTGGTTCTTTCTCCTAATAATGTTCTATCAAGGCTGCCCCTTCAGTTGGATGAGCAACCACAACACGACGAATGCCAGCAACACAACGAACAGTGCTTGCAGTAACACGGTGGCAACCGAAAGACTTGTCCTTCTGTGCGCATGATGGGAAGAGCGTTTGATGGTTCCCTTCAACTGCGCTTCAGCATCATACGGTTGTTTTTCTTGTTGGCCCAACGCTGCCTTCGCCCTTCGTTCCATCGCCTCGAGACGCTCTTTTCGTTCGTCCACATAGAGATACTGATGCTGAAATCCTCGCGGCTTTGGTTGCTGAAAGAAACTCATGGCGTTGCTCCTTTCTTTCGATTCAATCGTTGCAACGGAGCCTGCTGTCGTGGCACATATTTCAGTTTGTTGCCCCCTTCTTTCCCTCGCCAACGGAAAACATCATCCTTATCTTTCGGTCTGATATCCGCAAACCAGGCAAAGTCGGGCAAGCGTTCCTTGTTGGCTGGCATCTGCGACATCGGATAAGAGGTGCCCACCGCCTTAGGTGTCCATATCCTCTCCAGCTGCCGGTGGTCGGCAAAATACATTTTCATCGTATCTGTTTCCAGATAGTTCATCATCACCAAAGAGCTGTCCTTGTCATCAAGGGGGTAGAACACCGACAGCACATTGCTCACTGCAACCGCCCGCCTGATGTTGCCGTCGGTGAAGTAAGCGTGCATCTCTTTCGATGACAATTGGTTGTAATGATCTTTCTGGTCAGCCTGTTCTATCGACAATGCCTGCCCAATGACGTGAGCCTCACGAATGGTACTGTCGTTCATATACAAATGAATCTGCTCTCCCAGAAGCTGACGATTGTTGCTCCACACGATGGGATCTTGATACATGGTCATGCACGAGTCCTCCGTACTGAACACCAACGAGTCGCATACTGCCTGAAGGTCTTTTCGGTACACCCTTACCTTATGATATGCGTGCACCTTGCGGTACATGGAGTCGGTGTCGATATGAAAGGTAAACAACTTCAACGTATCACCATGCATGTACAAAGTGTCCTTTTGCGAATAGTCGATGACCAGTGCACTATCGGTGGCCACGCCTTGCCCTGTCTTTTCATTATACTGAAGATAGTTGGCCAACAGCGAGTTTCGGTTTTTCTTATCCACGAATACCACGTTGCCGTTACCATGGCTGTCACCCGTGCGACTGTCATAGAACAGACTGTCGCCTGTAATGGTTTTCTCTCCATCCACGATGGTAGACCTGCCATACAGCTGCGCCTGGTCGCTCTTGGTGTGGAAAAAAGCATCTTTGGTTTCCACCACACTCGATTTGGTAGTTATCTTGGATGGACCCAGCACATGGGCAATTGATTTCTTGGTGTCATAATGTAGCGTATCTGTGGTGACAACTCGTTCGGGGCTCTTGAGTTTCACATTATAGTAAAACACAGCCTGTCGAGTCTCGGTGTTATATTCACCCCAGTCGGAAACCAGTCGATCTTTCCCATCAATCAGCGTTCCACCTTCAAAGAAATAAGCATTCTTGTACAGTCGGTCATAGTCCAGACTGTCGGTACGCAAAATCTGTCTGCGGTGCTTCAGCACCACATTCTTCCTGGCCCGCATCACTTGTTCTTGTCCATCATAATCAGCTCGGTCGGCTACCAACGACAGGGTGTCGCCTTGTCGGAAACGTACATGTCCGAAAGCCTGCATGGAGTTGTCGGCCTCATAGAAGTAAGCACTGTCACAGGTCAGCCTGGCACCTTGATGTCTAAACGACACATGTCCTTTCAGTATCTGCGCTTCGGGGTTGGGTCCATACAGGTCATAGCGCAACTCATCCGCATGCAAGAGTTCTACACGGTCTTTCTTTTGTGTCTTTTTCTTGTTGCGCTGAGCAGGAAGGACCTGCGCCATACAAAGTCCAAACAGGCATAGACTCACGATGAACCTGATTCTATGCCCGCCCTTTGAAAGTAATTTACCTGTTCGATTAATCATCTAACCCAACCTTCATATTCGTATGTACCCGTCTTGTAGCGGTCTTTCATCCGAACATAAGTTTTCTTAATCTTATTAACCACCCAATTGTGGATAAAGTCTTGTCGTTCTTTGGCCAACACGATGTTCTGCATTACCTGATAGTCTTCCGTTATCGTGGCACGATGTCCATCGATGCGATTGCGCAGTCGAACAAAGGCGCAAACGGTCTTGCCGCGCTTGTTAATCATCCTAAAAGGCTTGGACACATCGCCCACCTTCATACCTTCCACTACTCGAGCCACTTCCGTGGGCAGGTCTTTCATCTGGAATCGTGAAGACAGACTTCCGGTCATCGGATCCAGAAAAGCCATCAAGCCCCTGTTGTTACGAGTATCTTTGTCGTCGGAAATGAACGTTGCCACGTCACCAAAAGACAATTTCTCACCTTTTATATAAAAGCTGTCTTTGCGGAGTTGCGTTGCAATGGAGTCAAGTCGCGTTAGCGTTTTGTTCACCTCTTCGTCGGTAACCTTCGGTTTGATTAAGATGTGACGCACCTTGATTTTATCACCACGCTTGTCAACCAATTGAATGATGTGAAAACCAAACTCCGTCTCCACAATCTTCGAAATCTTTTTCGGGTCTGTCAGGTTGAAGGCCACATTGGCGAACGCCGGGTCGAGCATGCCACGCCCTGTATAATCCATTTCACCTCCCTGTCGAGCAGAGCCTGGGTCTTCGGAATAAAGACGCGCCAAGGTGGCAAAGGTGGTTTCTCCCTTGGTCACACGCTCTGTATAGTTACGCAACTCGTCCTTCACCCGATTGATTTCCTCGGGTAAGATTCGTGGCATACGGGTGATAATCTCCACTTCCACCTCAGTTGGTACGAAGGGAATACTGTCTTGCGGCAGGTTCTTGAAATAGGCACGCACGTCAGAGGGTGTTACCTTCACGTCTTCCACCAGTTTCTCTTGCATGGTCTGCACAAGCAAGTTGTTGCGGAAATCATCGCGCAACTGTGACCGCATTTGGGCAATGGATTGTCCACGATACTGCTCCAATCGTTCTACCGAACCTCCTGCCATTTCAATCCATCGATTGATTTGTCGCTCGATGTTTGAAGAGACCTGAGACTCCTGTACCTTCACAGAGTCCAATTCGGCCTGATGCAAAAACAACTTCTGAACGGCAATCTGCTCCGGAATGGCAAAATCGGGGTTCCTCTTAAACTTGATGCCCTCAGCCTCAGCTTGCAAACGTGACATTTCCACATCCGATTTCATGATGGGCTCATCGCCAACCACCCATATCACCTCGTCGATGACACTCGACTCGGGGGCTCGCTGCTCCACATTTGTAGAGTCGGCCACAGGCTGAACGGCAGCCGAACCATGCGGTCGGGCACTGATTCCCAACACAACCGTGAGTGCCAGAAGGGCACAGCCTACGTTAAAAGTTTTATTCATGATTCTTGTTTTGTCTATTTACACCATCGCCAAGCCTCAATGCTTGTTCACCGTAGCGAGCACGCTGCGGTTCACGGTCACGGCATATTGCTTGCGAAGCCTTTCCACCCATTGCTTCTCCAGTTCATCTTGATAGTCAGCAACCACTTGTGCTTTCACGTCCCGATAGTCTTTCGGGGCCTTGAGTTTTTTGCCGTAGGTGGCGGCGTAGGGATAATCTTTCTCGAGCTTCAGCGGCACCTTCTTCCCGAAGACATTCCTATCTACCAACGAATTATCACCCGCCTTGAAGATACCTTTCTCCACCTTGATGCGCAAGATGCTGTCATTATTGAATGTACTGTGCAGTTGTTCCGTCCATTGGTCAAATGGCAGGTGTTTCACTACCTTCCGCACAGCCTTCACATCGTTTTTGTCCTTTGTATAGTAGGCGATACCCTTGAATCTGGGTTGCTCCCACTTATACTTTTTCTTGTTTTTCTTAAAATAGTCAGCCTGGCCCCTTTCATCGCTCTGCGCCTTGGCCCAAACCTCCTTGTTGCTGATTTCAAAGAGCAAAAGGCCATCGTGATACTCCTGAATGAGATATTTCAAGTTTGGATCTTTCGTCACCATTTCTGCGCGCTTCTTGGCCAGCACCTCGTCCGCAGTCACGTTGGGACCGGCAGCTTTGGCTAAGGTTTCTATCTTTTGCGAGATGATTTGCTCGCGAATGCCCCGCTGCTCGATGAACCGCAAAATGCTGGTTCGCAACGAATCGTACGGGAAGAAATTGCCTTTGTCTTTCAATAACACGATGTGATAACCGGCGGGAGAAAGGAAAGGTTTGCTAAGCTCGCCCTTACGTAGGGAGAAAACCATGTCTTCAAACTCTTTCAGCGTCTGCCCTTTCTCTATCCATGGCAGTTCGCCACCCTGCTCGGCTGAGCCTCGGTCATCTGACAGTTGCCTGGCCAATGCAGTAAAGTCGGCACCCTTCAACAGGGCATTGTATGCCGAATCAGCACGCTGCTTCGCCTGGTTCTTCTTGTCCTCACCATCGGTCTGGCGAATACCAAACAAAATGTGTGCCGGTTTTACCAGTCCGCCCGCGCCGTCAACACGCTGCTGGGTCTCTCTGTAAATCTCACGAGCGCGCTGCTCTACGTCGGCATCCGTAATCATGGCTGGTCTGATTTGCTGGTCGCGATAGGTAGCAAACTCGGCCTTGAACGAGCGAGCCGTATCCATCTTGGCAGCCTGGGCGGCGATCACCTTCAACTTGTAGTTGATGAACAAGTACACATATTCGTCAACGGTCTTCTTGTCGATTACCCCTTCCGCATTGTTCTTGTTGTAAGAATATTCAAATTCCGAACGCGTGATGGGCTGACCGTTGATGGTCATCACGACAGGATCGGCCTGCTGTGCCAGAGCCATGCTGCTACAGCAGAGCATGATCATCAAAAGCTTTTTCATTTTTCTCATGTCTCGATGCTATTCTGTCTTCACCGGGAACTCCCGCCAAATCGTTTACTCCGGTCGGCTGTAGTTGGGAGCCTCACTGGTGATGGAGATGTCGTGCGGATGACTTTCCAAAACACCTGCGTTGGTGATGCGCACAAACTTCGCATCATGCAATTCTTCAATGGTTGCCGCGCCGCAATAACCCATGCCAGAACGCAGGCCACCCATCAACTGATAAATCACCTCCTGAACGGTTCCTTTGTAAGGCACACGGCCTGCAATACCTTCCGGCACCAACTTCTTAACGTCCGTAGTGTCTGATTGGAAATAGCGATCTTTCGATCCGTTCTTCTGTTCCATCGCCTCCAAACTGCCCATGCCGCGATAACTCTTAAACTTACGGCCGTTGAAGATGATGGTCTCTCCAGGACTTTCCTCGGTACCTGCCACCAACGAACCCACCATCACCGAACTACCACCAGCCGCCAAGGCCTTCACCACGTCGCCCGAATAGCGCAGTCCGCCATCAGCAATCAACGGAACGTCCGTATCTTTCAGCACAGAGAACACGTCATAAACGGCAGACAACTGTGGAACGCCCACACCAGCCACCACACGAGTAGTACAAATCGAACCCGGGCCAATACCCACCTTCACGGCATCAGCACCATTGTCCACCAGCAACTTGGCTGCGGCAGCAGTCGCCACGTTACCCACAACGATATCAATATTGGGGAAGGCAGCCTTGGCTTCGCGCAGTTTTTCTACCACTCCCTTTGAATGACCATGAGCCGTATCAATGACTACGGCATCGGCACCTGCTGCCACCAATGCTTCCAAACGCTCCATGGTATCGGCCGTTACGCCCACACCAGCAGCCACACGCAGACGGCCTTTCTCGTCCTTGCAAGCCATGGGTTTGTCCTTGGCCTTGGTGATGTCCTTGTAAGTGATGAGACCCACCAACTTATTGTTGGCATCCACCACCGGCAACTTCTCTATTTTATGTTCCTGCAAGATTTGTGCAGCCGCAGCCAAGTCGGTTCTGGCATGCGTGGTCACCAGATTCTCATGTGTCATCACCTCGTCGATGGCCTTGTCCAACCTACGCTCAAAACGCAGGTCGCGGTTGGTCACGATGCCAACCAGATGCCCGTCCTCATCAACCACGGGAATACCTCCGATGTGATAGCTGCGCATCATTTCCAGGGCATCCCGCACGGTCTTGCCGCGACGAATGGTCACCGGGTCGTAAATCATGCCGTTCTCGGCACGCTTCACGATAGCCACCTGGTGCGCCTGTTCCTCAATCGACATGTTCTTATGTATCACGCCGATGCCTCCCTCGCGTGCGATAGCAATGGCCATGGCCGACTCGGTGACGGTATCCATGGCGGCCGACACAAAAGGAGCGTTCATCTCGATGTGACGAGAGAATTTAGTTTTCAACTGAACCTCCTTGGGCAAAACTTCAGAATAAGCGGGAACTAACAGGACGTCATCGAAGGTAAGACCGTCCATCATAATTTTATCTGCAACAAATGATGACATATTTAGGTACCTTATTTAAAAATTTATTGCGTGCAAATTTAGCAATAAAAATCCACATCTGCCGCACTTTTCCCGTTTTTCTATGTCATTTAATTGAAATTAACGCGCTTAAATTAACGCGCTGCCTATCTCACAAGTCTTTGCGTTTAAATATCCGCAATGAAAGAAGATAGGGAACGATTATCCAGACAAAAAGCACAAAGACAGAGATTACCATGCCCCAGGTCTCACCCAAGAGTTGTTTGAAGGCCGCTCCCGAATAACCCATCATCGCTGCCATATCCATCTTCAGAATCACCTGAAAACGCACCAAATCGAGTGGATTGAGCATCAAAAGCGTCGTGATGGCTTTTTCTACGGGATATTCGGCAAAAACCAGGATGAGGTACATCAGCACGGCATCGTAAATCATCGTAAAGAACAACCACAGCATGATGGCAGCGCCAATGCCGCGTGTCTTGTCAGAGGTCAGGGTTGTTGTGAAAAAAGCCAATGCCACAAAGATGAACGTGATAACCACGCCTAAAAGAATGACAAGCCATGCCGTAGCCAGATTGGTATACAACAAAACTGGCACGCCTGTGCCCAACAAAAATGCAATGGAAAGACTGCCTGAAACCCCAGCGAAGAGCGAATGCCACAGTTGGCTACGCTTGAGTGGTTGGCTCAACAGGAGAACGATAAACTCCTTGGCATTGTACAGATACACGGTGCTGTAAAGCAGCGACATCAACGGAACGATAAAAAGAACGATGTTGAGCAGGGTGACATTGGCCTTAGCCTCGTTGTCCTCGAGGAGAAGTGCGGTCCATGACATCAATGCCAACATCAAGAAATAAATGATGACGACCTTACTCTTTACGTTGTCGTGGAAAATAATCTTAATGATTGATTTCATTGTCGTTTAAAATACGCATGATTGACTGGGTGATACTGCGTTCACCTGTTTCCTGGAGCAGTTGTTCTACCGATTTGTAAAGTAGCACTTGACCGTCTTCCATGAAAACAACGTGAGTGGCCAAGTCTTCCAGCTCGCTGAGAATATGCGACGTGATGAGGATGAGCTTACCTTTTTGGTTTTCTTTTCTAATCTTCGCCTTCAATATCTCCGATGCGAAAGGGTCTAACGACGCTGCCGGCTCGTCCAAAATCAGTATTTTTGGGTTGAAAAGAAAAGCCATGGCAGCATTTACTTTCTGGCTCATACCGCCCGACAGCGCATTGGTTGGCTTGTTGGCCATGGCGGAGATTTCAAATTTGTCGAACAATTCTTTGTCCAACTCTCCAGCGTAATGGCGCACGGCCAGCAAGGTGTCGATGGTTTGACCTACGGTAAGATTTTCGGGAAAGCTGCTTTTCTGGGGCATAAACCCAATCTCTGACCTACTCATGGGATTGTCCTGCACATCTATGCCGTTGACCGTAATCTGCCCCGACTGCGGTGTCACCAGACCCAGGATACACTTCATCAGAGTGGTCTTGCCACAACCATTAGGTCCTACGAATGCCACACACTGGGCAGGGCCTAACGCAAGATTGATATTTTGCAACACGTGCAGCCGACCATAATATTTGTTCAAACCGTCAATGGATATCATACTTCAAAAGGTTTTATACTCGGCGTGTGGTCCACATAGTTATCAGGAGTGATGGATGGCAACAGTTTTTCACTCTGCTCCATGAGTGTCATCAAGAAACTCCTAAAGAAGAGCAACAAGGTCTGATTCCTCTCCGTCAGGGTTGAGAATAGGCTGAGCATGTGATAAGGCACATCACTAATGCCGTCTTTATTTAAATCGTACCCTTCGTTCTTATCCCAATAATTATGGTCGAAGTCGTTGCTGTTGAACGAACCATTGGTGGAGACATCAAAGGTGTTTCCTATAAAATTGTTTCTGGTAATGGTGTCGTTCGTAGAGCTGGCCACAACTCGCATCCCCCACCCATTTTGATGAAAGAGATTGTGCCGCACGTTGAGTTCAACGCCGCCATCCATGAGAATGCCCACCGTATTATTTTTAAAATTGTTGTGATGGATATACCCCCGTTGAATTTCCTTGAGTAAAAGACCGTATGAGGCACCACCCCTATTCTCTTCAAAAATGTTGTTGTACATTTCCACATCATGCGTGTACATCACGGCAACACCTGCTTTGCTTCCCACGAAATGGTTATGATGGTACTTGTTATAATGCGAAAACATAAAGTGAAGGCCATATCGCTCACATCCGGAAACATAGTTGCGACTAATGTCCGAGTTATAAACGAACTCAAGATAAATGCCGTCCCTGTTATGTCCCACCTTGTTGCCCTGGATACACAGCCGCTCGCATTTCCAACAATGAATGGCATTGCCCATCACCTGCATGGCGTAGATATCACTTTCCACGTCGTTGTTCTGGATGTTGATGTCCGTGCAATTCTGCAACATGATGCTAAACTGGTTGGAACGCAGCCTATTATTTTCAAGGGTGACATGTTTAGCATTCTCCACATGAATTCCACAATATTCACGCAGAGATGAGCGGTCGGAATTGATGATTTGAAAATTATCAATCGTCACGTTGTCACTTTTCACCCTGACGACTGTTCCTTGCTGCACGCCATCAATCACGGGCCGGTCTTTTCCCCGCAACACAAGGGGTTTGGCAATGGTGATTCGCTCTCGGTAAACACCCTTGCTCACGAGTATGGTATCACCGCTTTTAGCCGCCGATATCGCTGCCGTGATAGTGGTGATTGGTCCAGTTTTTTTCACCACAAACGTAGTGGCGTGAACCGATGAGGCCATCGCCAAAGTAAACAGCAACAGTATGGCCTGAATGGTATACATATGATATTTGGCCCACACACGATGTGCGTGGCATAGATAAGTAAATGGGATCACTCGCAATGGACGAAAAAAAAATCAGTGTTTCATCGGTTGCATGGGCTTGTCTCTCAGATCTTCCAGATGCCCCCGCTTGCGCAATACGGTCCATGATGTGAGCAACATAGACTTGGTGTCTTGGGCGTATTTAGCGGCATGGTCACGATTGGAGAATGCAGCGACGCCACCACCCATCGGACTGGCAATGTCTTTTCCCAACACTAAATTTGCGGTTTTCAGGTCGATGAGGTTTTCAGGATGTTCATAATCACCCACATACATCTTGAGAATCTTATTCTCGTCAATTTCGTTTTGAGCGATATAATTGAACAAACACGATAAGTCATCAAATTTGAAACACTTTCCTTTGTCGGTAATCAACTCACAAGCAAACTGTCCGTTGACAATTGTCATCTGGCATGCCGAGCAATCATCTTTGCCCAGATTCATAGCTTGCGGCTTGTCGTCAACACTACATGAAGAAAAGAATAAGGTAAAAATCAGCGCCGCCAATAGGGCTGGCGCTGATTTGGTATCATTAAAACGAAGCATTTTCATTCTTTACACTTTGCTGTTTTTTGGGAAATACTTTCTGAAAAAAGCCATATTCATAGCAAACCACACAGAAGATGATGATGCCGGCCCCAATAAGCAACCAACCGCCAAGATCGGGCTGAGAGAACACCTCAAAGTTAGCAAGCTTTTTGTAACCGATCAGTGGTGGCTGAAAGTCACCACCGGGAATCTTGATGGGTGCGTCATCTGACAAGTTATGACCATAATTATACTCCCAACGATAGAAATCGATAAAACCAAGCACACCAAAGATGACAAACAACACGAGGTCTACCATCGTCATCTTCTTGCTTCTCAGGAAACCGGTCACCACGAACAACACACCATAAGCCATCAAAATCCAAGGCAAGGCCTTAAACTCCCAGAAATCGTCTGGATGAAGCTGAGCCATGCCCACATAATGATTTAAGTCGTTCACCGAGTCCAAATTACCCGACAGCCCGGCGAAACTGCCAATAAACAGTTGCAAGCCTTCAGGGTATTGAGGAGCGTCCATGTCGATGACCCATAGGGGTACAAAAGCCGTGACAAAGGTGAGTACACCTGCCAGAATCATCAACCACATTCCGTATTTAGATAATTTATTCATCGTTCTTTAGTTTTGAATACATTGCAAAAGTCAAGCTCTACTTGCTACTTTAAGTCTTTCACATCTTTATTGTCGATAGAGAACTTCAGCGGCGTGGCACTTCCTGCTGCCGACACTCTGAAGTAACCTTGCATCTCCTGGTGCAGTGCCGAGCAGAAATCCGTGCAGTAATAGGGGAGAATTCCTACCCTGTTGGGCACCCACTTCAGCGTGTTCGTTTCACCCGGCATCACCAAAACCTCGGCATTGTTGTTGCCCTTCACAGCGAAGCCATGAGGTATATCCCACTCTTGTTCAAGGTTGGTAACGTGGATATACACCTCGTCACCCAGCTTGATACCTTCAATGTTATCAGGAACAAGCCGCGAACGAATCGCACCCATATAGACATCCACGCGGTTGCCCTTGCGCTCTACGCGCGCTTCCTTGACGCTGTTAATCTTATAGGGATTTTTATTGTCTGCCAGCTTGGTAAACTTCAGCATGTTCTCGGTAAGCAGCTTGGCCTCACAAGCCACGGCATAGTGGGGTTCACCAACCGTTGGAAACTCAAGCACAAGCTTAATCTTATCGCCCGTGATATCATACAGTTGGGCTGCCTGACACATCTCAGGACCGGTTGGAAGGAATCGGTCTTTCGTGATTTTGTTGTAAGCCACCATGTATTTACCGTAAGGTTTCTTGGTGTCGCCACCCATTACAGACAAGTGACCAATGGAATAGTAAGTTGGAATGCGGTCAAGAACCTCCAGAGTCTTCAAATTCCACTTCACAATCTCCGAGCTTACAAAGAAGCTGGTATACGCATTGCCATCGGCATCGAACTCGGTATGCAGTGAACCAATGCCTGGCGCCTGCACCTCACCGTGAATGGCGGCCTCGTATTTGATGACATTGATGCCATCTACCTGACCGTCAAAAGTTTTGTTTTCAATGGCTTTCTGTATCTTGGAGAAACTGAACACCGGCACGTTGGTGGACAATTTGCCGTTGCCAACGATATATTCGCCAGTAGGATCGATGTCACAGCCATGAGGCGACTTCGGGCAAGGAATGAAATACAAGAAGTCGTTAATTTTCTTGGTGTCAATCACCTTAACCTTGTCAAGCATCTCTGATTTGGCCATCCCGGTACTTTCGTCAAACACATTGTGCACATATTTGGACGTTTGCGTATCAAAGTCGCCATTCGCAATATGCTCAGCGGCTTTCTTCCAGTTGACTGCTAATATGTAATCTTTATCATTCTTGGAAGAGTTGATTTCCAACAGTGTGCTGGCCATTTCCGAATTGTAACATGTAAAGAAGCTCCAGTCTGACGAAGCACCCTTTCCACTATGACTCAAATCATAGTTGAACGGTGG
The DNA here is from genome assembly GCA_946999025.1 of uncultured Prevotella sp. Lineage (GTDB taxonomy): Bacteria > Bacteroidota > Bacteroidia > Bacteroidales > Bacteroidaceae > Prevotella. The sequence goes on from CAMQBP010000034.1 coordinate 12,269, forward strand.
CAATGCGAGCTGGAAGTCCAGACTCAGGTGACCAGACTCTTTGTCAATCTTGACATAACTGATATGCCCCCTAAACTTATTCTTATATTCAGCGATAGGCACATCGCCATTGTCATAGTCAGCAGGAACACTGAAACGTGTTCCAGCCACCAGATACTCTGAGTTAGAGGTTAGGAATGGTGAAGCGTGGTTACCAGCCGAATTAGGCAATTCTATAATCTCGGTGGTGCGGAACGTCTTCAAATCGATACGCGCTACACGAGGGGTGTTGTTGGCATTGACAAAGGCCCAGCGGCCATCATACATCGCATCGGTCAGCGACAGCTGCACATGATGCGTATCATCCCAAGGCACGAAACCGAAAGACGTTTCGAGCATGGGTTTGGTGTTCTCATCATATCCATAACCGTTTTCACCGTTCTGCGTGAACACCGGAATGATTTTCAAAAGTCTTCCCGAAGGGATGCCGTATACACTGACCTGACCGTTGAAACCGCCAGACACAAAATTATAAAACTCGTCATATTCGCCAGGTGCGACATACGCCTTTTGAGCCGCGTCTGAATCAACAGCAGGCCCTGACGAATTTGGGCGACACGAATGCAAAGTGAATCCTACCGAGAGGATAACAACTGTTGCTAATATTAAACGTTTTTTCATACCTAAAATATTTTAAGAGAGACAGATATCATAGAATCATTGAGTTAAGATAAATCATTGCAAGGTATAGGTGATGAAATGCGGCCGATATTCTTCTAACTGCTTTTCATAGAGATATTCACATTTCATTCAGTCTAAGCGCAAATATAAGGAATTTAATATGATTTTTTTCGTAAAACCAGAAAATATTTAGTTAAATATAATTAAATAACGTGAGTTCGACAAATTATAAGTTTCTGTAAATTTGGCGATTAGCGAAATTTGTTGTAACTTTATAGTATTGATTTACAAACAATTACAAACAAAAATCGCTATGATCACCGAGGACAAAG
>CAMQBP010000035.1 GCA_946999025.1 uncultured Prevotella sp.
GGGTGATGTTGCGGCTGGGTGCATTGCAGGCAACCAATTATGTGTATGTGAATCCAGTAACCACCATCATCTTTGCCGCGTGGATTCTGCACGAGGAGATAACGGTTTACTTTGTCGTGGGTACCGCGCTGATATTGACGGGCTTGTACCTGAGTAGCCGAAAGGGGCGGGTGCCTGCAGGAAAGACCGCCTGATGCTGCTGGGATGACGTATCTGCTGAGCCTGTTGCTTGGGGTATTCACGGTGGTTGAACTGAACTGTGAGAACCTTTTCGACTGCCGTCACGATAGTTTGAAGCATGACGAGCAGTTTCTGCCTTCTTCTGATTATCATTGGACACCTCACCGCTATTGGAAAAAGGTGAACCGCATCGGGCAGACCATCCTGTCGTGTGGCGAATCGGACGATGGCTGGTCGCTGCCCGACATAGTGGCCCTGTGCGAGGTGGAGAACGACAGTTGTTTGGTCGATTTAACCAAACGGTCGCTGTTGCGCAAGGCACGTTATGAGTATGTGATGACCCATTCGCCTGACGAACGTGGCATCGATGTGGCTTTGTTGTATTCTCCTTTCTCGTTTCAATTACTTCAATCTTATTCTATTCGCATCCATCCCATGAAAGAGATGCGTCCCACGCGTGACATTCTGTATGTGAAAGGACGTGTCAGCTTGCGAGACACGCTGCATGTCTTTGTGGTACACGCACCCAGCAGGATGGGTGGCGAGCGTGCCACTCGCGCCCACCGGCGGCTGGTAGGCGAGCGACTGTTGCAGACGGTTGATTCCCTTCGCGCCTTGTCTGCCCATCCCCATGTCCTGCTGATGGGTGACTTCAACGACTATTCCACGGATGAGAACATAAGACAGTTAACCGAGCATGGCCTTGTAGATGTTTCTCAGAAGGCCGTTGGCACGCATGGAGCCAAAGGAACGTACCGCTACCGCGGCGAATGGGGCAGCCTGGATCATATCATGTTGGATGAGCATACGGCGCAAAGATTGGTGGAATGTCATGTGCATGATGCCCCTTTCTTGCTGAAAGAAGATGAAAAATACGGCGGTGTGCAGCCCAGAAGGAACTACCTGGGACCCCGTTATCAGAATGGTTTCAGTGACCATTTACCCTTGGTAGTCAGGCTTCGATGGGACGACTGACTGCATCGCTATCCCTCTTTCCATGAAGGGTAGATGCCTGATGCACAGGCTGTTTGTTTTATCTGGTTATAAAAAAAGCACATGGATGATGTGTTATGAACCTAAAAATTAGTATATTTGCAATCAAATCATGTTCTCAGTGTCGATTGGCACTGCGATGAAAATCATTAAATACCGATATTTATCATGAAGACAAACCGTAGAACGTTCTTGAAAACAATGGGAACAATTGGGCTTTTTTCGATTGTTCCACGTAAAGTCTTGGGTGGAAATGGATTTATTTCACCCAGTGACCAGTTGACAAAAGGAATCATTGGCGTGGGAGGGATAGGCAAGTCGTCTTACCATTTCACGAGTTCCGAAGCCTGCAGATTAGTGGCCGTCTGTGATGTTGACCAAAAACATTTGCAGCAAGCCGTTGATTTAGGCAAGAAGAAATTTGGAACTACACTCACCACTTACCACGATTTCCGTGACTTAATTGGTGATCCCAACGTGGATATTGTGCACATTGCCACTCCACCTCATTGGCATGCACTGATGGCAGTTGAGGCAGCAAGGGCTGGAAAGGATGTTTGGTGCGAAAAACCCATGACCCGTACCATAGGAGAAGGTAGAAAGATTGTAGAGGCCATGCAATGTTATAATCGTATATTTAGGCTAAATACATGGTTCAGGTTTAAGGATACTTTCTACGGACTGGGCACAACCGTTCAACCTTTGAAGAAGCTTGTAAAGAGTGGAATGTTGGGTTGGCCGTTGAAAGTTGTTGTGTCTGGTGCGACAGGCTTTACCTGGAAATTCTATTGGGTTGGCAAAGACAATCTGCAACCACAACCAGTTCCACAAGAGTTGGATTATGACATGTGGTTAGGTCCGGCTCCTTTCAAGCCTTACAACGCCCATCGTGTACATCAAACGTTTAGGGGATATTGGGATTATGATGGTGGTGGACTCACTGACATGGGACAGCATTACCTCGATCCCATCCAATATTTCTTAGGCAAGGACAATACCTCACCCGTGAAAGTGGAAGTGGATGCACCTCAGCAGCATTATGATGCGGTGGGAATCTGGCGTAAAATTACCTACACATACGCTGATGGTTGCCAAATTGTGCTTGAGGGTGAAGGCTACGAAAGCAAGGGAAAGGTGCCGTATATCGAAGGTCCGAAGGGAAAGGTATATAAAGGTTTTGAATGTACCATTCCAGACGTGATGAACAAGCTGGCCGAATATCCTGATCCAGAACCGCAGAACACTGACTTCCTGGATTGCATTCGCACTCGAAAGAAGTTTGCGCTTAACGAACTGAATGGCCACCATAGCTGCACATTGGTCAACATGGCAACCGTGGCTTTGCGTTTGAATCGCAAGGAATTGGCATTCGATCCCAAGACACAGTTGTTCATTGGGGATGATGCCGCCAATGCTTTGGTCAATCAACCCATGCGTAAAGGATGGAATTTCTAAGGTTCCAAGTTGATAAATGAATTGACAATTTAATCAATCAAATAAACATGAAAAAGCTTCAATATCATATACTTGTATTATTGCTCTTGTGTATATGCACCGTTGGTCATTCGCAAGGGACAGATCAAAGAAACAGAGTTGCCTCGACCATCATAGCTGACGGATTGGCGCAGCTGCCCGCTAACAATGTAGAGACTTTCAACCAGGTGATGGAAGAGATGGCCCAGACGGGTGCGGATGGCATCAAGTCGTTGGTAGGGCTGTTCGGTCCAACCAGCAAAGGCGCTAATGCAGCCTATGAATATGCTGTCAATGGCGTGGTAGACTATGTAACCCGACCCGATAAAGCCAATCTTCGGGCTGGTGTGAAAGAAGGTTTGGTTCAGGCATTGCGTTCTTCTAAGGATCAGGTTCTGCAGGCTTTCTTGATTACGCAGATACAAAAACTTGCCACAGCAGCTGATGTTGCCGTGTTCGAGGCATATCTCAATGACAGCTACCTGCAGCCGTTTGCCATGAGTGCGCTGGCCACAACACCAGGTATTGATCAATACTTGATAGGCTGGCTGCCTAAGTCGGACTTGCCAAAGCAGACACTGGCTCACCTCATCACGACGCGTCAGTTGGTATCACCCACATTGGAACCGATGCTCTTGTCATGGATTCCTGGGGCAGATTCACAAACATTGAATGAAATTTACAAGGCTTTGGTGATCAATGGATCTACTAAAGCCGCCAAAGTGTTGGGCAAACAGGCCAAATCTCTTGGTTATCAATACGAACCAACACATGTAGCCGATGCCTACATGCAGCTGCTAACCCGTCTGGCAGGCAATGACTCTAAATGGGTAGGCAAGGCTGCCAAGCAGTTGGTAAAGCAACAAAGGCCAGCCATTCGTTGTGCCGCGTTGGAACTGTTGCTGAAGACTTCTGGTTCAAAAGCAACGTCAGAGGTGCTCAAGGCCTTGAAAGATAAGGATGTGCAGTATCGGAATACAGCTTTGGCCATGGCTGAAGAATGCGCTGGAAATGGCATTTTCAAAGCCGTTTCCAATCAGATTGACCGACTTTCGGTGCCTGCTCAGATAGACGTGGTTCGTTGGTTGGGCAACAATAGACAACAGAATTTTGTGGAGATTGTTCTCAAGAAGATGAAGAGCAGCAATGACGAACTCTCCAATGCAGCCATTGATGCAGCCAGTCAGATAGGAGGACCACAGGCATTGCAAGGACTGATGGCATTATTGGGTGGCCCGAAAGCCGACCAAGCACTACAGACACTCAAGTCATTCAAAGGCTCTATCCAAGCCGAGGCCCTCAAGGCACTGGGCAATAGCAATGCGTCTGTACAGGCTCAAGCACTGAAATTAATTGCCGAACGCCGCATGTATCAGGCTTACGACGAGGTGTTGCGACTGACCTCTTCACAAAATGCCGTTGTAAAGACTGCCGCTTATGAGGCACTGGGTAGCATATCTGACTATCAACATTTCGAATCTTTGTGCGAAATGCTGGAACGTGCGGATGCTGCCACTGCTCCACATTTGCAGAAAGCCGCTTTGTATGCACTCCATCAGCAGTCGTCTGCAGATCAGTTCGCTGCCATTCAAAAACGATTGGCCAAAACCACTCGTCCGCAACTTTATTACCCCATGCTGGCACAGGCAGGCAACCAACAGGCCATCCGTCAGCTGGTGGAAGAGTTCCAGAAGCCTTCTATGGCTGATGAAGCCTTCAATTCTTTGTTGAAAATTGACAACGAATCGGTGATAGACGTGCTTGACCAGATTGCATCAACAACGGCCACTCGAAAAGACCAGGCGTTGAAGCGTGCCCTGACCTTGACCAAGCGTTCGTCACTCAATGGCATGGAAAGGTATTTGTTGTATCGTCGGGCCCTCGAAATGACCCCCTCTGTTTCGGTTGTCAACAGTTATCTGTCGGCGTTGGGTAGCATTTATGAGCTGCCTGCATTAACACTTGCTGCACAATATCTTGATAAGAAAGAGAATGCCTATCAGGCTGCATCCGTTGTGAAGACCATTATTGCTAAAAACAAAGCCCTGCAAGGTGGCGAAACCATCAAGACATGGCTCAACAAAGCCAAGGACATTTTCAGTGCCAAGACCGAAGATGCCGATGCTGGATATGCCATTGATGAAATCAAAGGTCTGTTGGCCAAGTGGCAGTCGGATGGCTTTATGCATGAAGTGGTTGACGGCAAGTGCAAGGGCAAGGCCTCTGTGGGCAGTGGCGACACTTTCGAAAACGTTGACCTGTACGTGGACTGGCGAACCAAGGGCAAAGGTATGCTGTATCTGCGCTCTATGCCAGAGGTGGTACTGGATGGCGCTACGGGTGCACAGTTTGTGCATACTGCCGACAACAAGCTTGTGGCTGTTGAACAGAACGCAAAGCCCGGTGAGTGGAATACGCTACATGTACGGTTGGTTAACGACCGACTTTTGATTGAATCGAATGGCCGTGTGGTTGCCGAAAATGTCATCATCAAGAACACCCCGAGCCGTTTGCCAATCAAAACAGTAGGACAAATTTTCTTCATGGGCGGAGAAGAGGAGATGCAGATTCGTAATCTGATGATACACAAACTGCCTTCTACCCCTGTGTTTACACTGTCAAAAGAAGAGAAAGAAGAAGGTTACGAAGTACTGTTCGATGGCCGTTCGCTCGACAAGTGGGAAGGAAATCTCATCAATTACGTTCCCGTGGATGGCAATATTTATGTCAGTGCCAAGTACGGAGCCGGTGGAAACCTCTATTCAAAGAAGAAGTATAGCGACTTTATCTACCGCTTTGAATTTAGTTTTGTGAAGCCAGGAGTCAACAATGGCATAGGCATTCGTACCAAGCACGGTGTTGATGCTGCCTACGATGGCATGGAGATTCAGGTGCTCGACCATGATGACCCCATCTACAAAGGACTACATGACTATCAGCAGCATGGTGCTGTTTATGGTATCATTGTGCCGAAACATGTCAAGTTCGGTCCTTTGGGAACCTGGAACGTTGAAGAAATTCGCGCTATTGGCGACCGCATCACTGTTACTGTGAATGGTGAGGTGATTCTCGACGGCAATATTCGTGAAGCCTGTCAAGGACACAATGTAGCCCCCGATGGCGGAAAAGTGAATCCATATACGGTTGACAAGAAAAATCACCCCGGCCTGTTCAACAAGGATGGTTATATCAGCTTCTGCGGTCATGGTGAGGGTGTGAAGTTCCGCAATGTCCGCATTCTGGATTTGAGCAAGAACAAGAAAACGTCAAAATCAAGAACAAGAAGAAGATAGTATTCGCTGTCAACGAAGACAAACATCAGCCGGTTCCGTGCATGGGTCATGGAATCGGCTTTCTTTTTCTCATTCGTGTGACCGGTTGTGTATAAACAAGTTCACGATAGGTCAGTGAGAAATTTTTAGAGTTCGTATTATTTTGATAATCAGTTGATTTGGTTTACTCATTCAAACTCTATGCTATTGGAGGCCAAACTCTATGCTATTGGGTGCCAAACTCAGTGCAATTGGAGGTCAAACTCAATGTCATTGAAAACCAAGCCTTATGAGTGCTTGTCGAAGATGGAAAAACATACCGACTTGTACGCTGGATATAATTTGTGCAAAAGGACAATTTTTCCTTGATAATTTAAGCTAAATCACTTGGAGAATCGAAAAAATATATTACTTTTGCAAGAGGGGTGTAGTGTGATTGCAGACAGCGTTTACGCCACGGCTGACATCAGTTAGGTTATTGCCAGTACCATCAAGTTATCGCCTCCCCAACATATTTATGAATACGCCTCACACATCATTCGCTGCGTTATTGTATGGTTCTTTTCCACATCGCAGTGAGGATTGGTTTCAACGATGCAGGCAAACAAGAAAATAATTATATAGAAACAACATAAAACAATGTTCGAGAATTTAAGTGATAGATTAGAGAAATCCTTTAAAATACTAAAAGGTGAAGGAAAAATTACCGAGATTAACGTTGCCGAAACGCTGAAAGACGTGCGACGCGCATTGTTGGATGCTGACGTTAACTACAAGGTAGCCAAGAGTTTCACCGACCGGGTCAAGGAGAAGGCCATGGGCATGAACGTGCTCACAGCCGTTAAACCGGGTCAGTTGATGGTGAAGATTGTGCACGACGAGCTGGCAGAACTCATGGGTGGTGAGGCTGTTGGACTACAGTTGGAATCCAAACCAGCCATCATTCTGATGTCAGGTCTGCAGGGTTCGGGTAAGACAACGTTCTCAGGAAAGCTGGCCAATCTGCTCAAGAGCAAACAACGGAAAAATCCTTTGCTGGTTGCTTGCGACGTATACCGCCCCGCTGCCATCGAACAGCTGAAGGTTGTTGGTGGTCAGGTGGGTGTTGAGGTGTACAGTGAACCCGACAACAAGGACGTGGTAGCCATTGCCAAACAAGCCATTCAGCAAGCCAAAGCCAAAGGCAATGATGTGGTAATCATCGATACGGCCGGTCGTTTGGCGGTAGATGAGGAGATGATGGATGAGATTGCTCGCCTCAAAGATGCCGTTCATCCTGACGAAACCTTGTTCGTTGTTGATGCGATGACGGGACAGGATGCCGTGAATACCGCGAAAGAATTTAATGACCGGCTCGACTTCAACGGCGTTGTACTCACCAAGTTGGATGGCGATACCCGTGGCGGTGCCGCACTTTCCATTCGTACGGTGGTGACCAAACCCATCAAGTTTGTGGGTACTGGCGAGAAGATGGAAGCCATTGACGTGTTCCATCCTTCGCGTATGGCCGACCGAATCTTAGGCATGGGCGACATCGTTTCTTTGGTAGAGCGTGCCCAGGAGCAGTTTGACGAGGAAGAAGCCAAGCGTCTGCAAAAGAAAATTCAAAAGAACAAGTTCGATTTCAATGACTTTCTCAACCAGATAGAGCAAATCAAGAAGATGGGTAACATCAAGGACTTGGCTGCCATGATACCAGGTGTGGGCAAGGCAATTAAGGACGTTGACATCGACAACGATTCGTTCAAAGGCATCGAGGCCATCATCAAGAGCATGACACCGAAAGAGCGAACGAATCCTGAAATATTGAATACCTCACGCCGTCAGCGCATTGCCAAAGGTAGTGGAACGGACATTCAGGAGGTGAATCGATTGATCAAACAGTTCGATCAGACGCGCAAGATGATGAAGATGGTCACTGGCAACCGCATGGCAGGCATGATGAGCCGCATGAAAGGGATGCCGAAGATGAAATAACCAGTTAGAATAAAAGGAGGAAAAACAAAAATGCAACTCATAGACGGTAAGGCTACGGCCGCTGCTATCAAAGCAGAAATAGCTGAAGAAGTGAAAACAATGGTCGCCCAGGGCGGCAAACAGCCTCACTTGGCTGCTGTGCTGGTGGGACACGATGGCGGCAGTGAAACGTATGTTAAGAATAAGGTGAAGGCTTGCGAGCAATGCGGATTCAAGTCATCCTTGATTCGATTCGAGGACGATGTCACCGAAGAAGAACTTTTACAGTGTGTAGACAAACTGAACAAAGACGAAGATGTAGATGGTTTTATCGTGCAGTTGCCACTGCCCGAGCACATCGATGAGCAGAAAATCATCATGGCTGTCGACTACAAAAAAGACGTAGATGGATTTCATCCCATCAACGTGGGACGCATGTCGATAGGACTTCCGTGTTTCATCTCGGCCACACCACTGGGCATTCTCACCCTGTTGCAGTATTACGGCATTGAGATGACTGGTAAGAAATGTGTCGTTCTGGGGCGAAGCAACATCGTAGGCAAGCCTATAGCACAGCTCATGATGCAAAAACAGTATGGCGATGCCACGGTGACGATATGCCACAGCAGTTCTAAGGGCTTGAAAGATGAGTGCCGACAGGCCGATATCATCATCGCAGCCGTTGGCAAACCTGACTTTGTTCGGGCCGATATGGTGAAAGAGGGGGCGGTAGTGATTGACGTGGGAACCACGCGCGTGCCCGACGCATCGCGTAAGAGTGGATTCCGACTCAATGGCGATGTGAAGTTTGATGAGGTGTCGCCAAAGTGCAGTTACATCACACCTGTACCTGGTGGAGTTGGCCCCATGACGATATGCTCGCTGATGAAGAATACGTTGGCGGCGGCAAAAAAGGAATATTACAAATGACAGCAGAAGAATTCTATCAGCAAGGTAACCGCTACCGGCAGCAGGAAAACTGGCAGATGGCACTGAATTGCTATCTGGAGGCCATCGAGTTGGATCCCCAGTCGCCTGCAGTGGCAGCCAAACAAATGGTAGAAGACATTCTGGGCTTTTACAATAAGGATGCATACAATCCTTAAACAACTAAAACATTATACAATGAGCAAGATGAAAGGAGCCATAGTTGTGAATACCGATCGTTGCAAGGGATGTTCACTCTGCGTGGTGGCATGTCCGCAAAAGGTAATCGAATTGGCTCAGAAACAAGTGAACACGCACGGATACAGATATGCGCAGGCCGTGAATCCAGATGATTGTGTGGGTTGTGCGGCATGTGGCATCGTTTGTCCGGATGGATGTATAACCGTTTATAGAAAACGCGTGGAGGCGTAACAAGATGGCAGCAGAACAAGAAATAATGTTGATGAAAGGGAACGAGGCTATTGCCAACGCAGCGATTCGCTGTGGTGCTGATGGCTATTTCGGCTATCCCATTACTCCCCAGAGCGAAATCATTGAGACGCTGGCAGTTCTCAAACCGTGGGAAACCACGGGAATGGTGGTGCTGCAAGCCGAGAGTGAAGTGGCGTCTATCAATATGGTTTATGGTGGCGCAGGTGCTGGAAAACGCGTGTTGACGAGCTCTTCGTCGCCAGGAATAGCGCTGATGCAGGAGGGTATCTCCTACATGGCGGGCGCCGAACTGCCTGGTGTGTTCGTCAATGTGCAACGAGGTGGTCCCGGATTGGGAACCATTCAGCCTTCGCAGAGTGACTATTTTCAGGCAACAAGAGGTGGAGGAAACGGTGATTATCATGTCATCGTGTTGGCTCCTAACTCTGTTCAGGAGATGGCAGACTTTGTTGATTTGGCTTTCGAGTTGGCATTCAGGTACCGCAACCCGGCCATGATTCTGAGCGATGGCGTGATAGGACAGATGATGGAAAAGGTGGTTCTACCTCCATTCAAGCCTCGTCGTACCGAAGAGGAGATTAAGAAAGAATGCCCATGGGCTACGGTTGGACGGACAAAGAATCGCAAACCGAACATCATTACTTCGTTGGAACTCAAATCAGAAGTGATGGAAGAGCGTAACTTACATCTCCAAGAGAAGTACAACACCATTCAGGAGAAGGAAGTAAGATATGAAACACAGCAGATGGAAGACGCCGATTATATCATCGTAGCCTTTGGTAGTGCGGCTCGAATAGCTGAAAAAGCACTTGAATTGGCACGTGAAGAAGGGTTGAAGGTCGGCCTGTTCCGCCCGATAACCTTGTGGCCATTCCCTCAAAAAGAACTCGCTGAGGCTGCTCAAGGCAAAAAGGGTGTGCTGGTAGCAGAGATTAATGCAGGACAAATGGTGCAGGATGTGCGGTTAGCCATCAACAACATTGTCAAAGTAGAACATTTCGGACGTCTCGGTGGTATCGTCCCTGAACCGGAAGAGATCGTCAAAGCATTGAAGGAGGAACTGTAGAATGAACAATGATATCATATCTCCCGAGAACCTGGTTTATGCCAAACCAGAACTGATGAACGATACAACCATGCACTATTGTCCTGGTTGTTCGCACGGTGTTGTGCATAAATTGGTGGCCGAAGTCATTGCAGAAATGCAGATGGAGGAAAAGACTGTCGGCGTATGTCCAGTAGGTTGTTCGGTTTTCGCTTATCGTTATCTGGACATAGACTGGCAAGAAGCACCACATGGACGTGCTCCTGCGTTGGCAACGGCTGTTAAACGGCTGTGGCCCGACCGCTTGGTTTTCACCTATCAGGGTGATGGTGACCTGGCATGTATAGGCACTGCCGAGACGATTCATGCATTAAATAGAGGTGAAAACATCGTCATTATATTCATTAATAACGCCATCTATGGCATGACCGGTGGGCAAATGGCACCGACAACGCTTTTGGGTCAGAAGACCAGCACGTGTCCTTATGGCCGCGATCCCAAGCTACATGGCTATCCACTCAATATCACAGAGTTGGCTTCTAAGTTGGAAGGAACCTGCTATGTCACACGACAGAGTGTAGATACCGTAGCTTCCATCCGCCAAGCGAAGAAGGCTATCAAGAAAGCTTTCACTGCTTCGATGGAGGGAAAAGGGTCATCGCTCGTTGAAATGGTTAGCACATGCAACAGCGGATGGAAGGTTTCACCCGTCAAAGCCAATGAGTGGATGCGCGAAAACATGTTCGATAAATATCCAAAGGGCGACCTGAAAGACAATACAGGCCTATAACCAAACAGGAGGAAACAACGTATGAAGACAGAAATTATCATATCGGGCTTTGGCGGTCAGGGCGTACTTTCTATGGGTAAGATCCTGGCTTATTCGGGCTTGATGGAAGAAAAAGAGGTGACATGGATGCCTGCTTACGGACCAGAGCAACGTGGTGGAACGGCCAATGTGACGGTCATTGTGAGCGACGAGCGCATTTCATCGCCCATATTAAGTAAATATGACGTAGCAATTGTGCTCAACCAGCCTTCGTTAGACAAGTTTCAACCGAAGATAAAGCCTGGAGGCATCTTGATATACGATGGTAATGGCATCGTCAATCCACCCTCAAGGACGGATATACAGGTATATCGTATCGATGCAATGGAACAGGCTGCCGAGATGAAGAACGCCAAAGTGTTCAACATGATCGTGCTGGGTGGACTCTTGAAAGTAAGTCCCGTGGTCAGTACTGATGGCCTACAAAAGGCTCTCTACAAGTCTTTACCCGAGCGACATCATCACATGATTCCGCTCAACATGCAGGCTGTTGACATAGGAATGAAACTCATTACTAAACAATGATAACTTGATTTTTATAACTCTCTAATTTTTTTTCAGAGCTGGTCGTAGTGATTACGGTCAGCTCTTTTTACTTCTTCTGTTTCAATACATTTGCATCATCAGCATCATACTATTAGACTAAAAATGTAAAAAAAAGACTGCAATTTCCAAATATAAATCAAGTAAATGCTATAAAATGTCAAAATTATTCGCATTTCTTTGGTAGTTATTGTTTTTTTCTTTTACTTTGTCAATACAAATAGGAAACAAAAACATTATAATTGATTAAATTTAAGGAAAATGAAAAAATTAGGATTACTTTTAACCGCAGCTGCTATGGCGGTATCTGTTTCAGCGCAGACTGTAACAGAAAGCAAGACATTTGACAATTTCTATATTGGTATAAATGGTGGTGCAGCAACTAAGACAACAGGTAATAGCTGGATGAAGAACTTGAATCCCAATGCAGGTCTTCGCATTGGTCGCAATTTTACTCCAGTTTTTGGTATGGCTGCAGAGAGCAATGCTTACTTCTCTAACAAGCCTTACGAATCCACAGGCACGGCTGTACGCTCGCTTAACACCAGCTTGTTGGGTACTGTAAACCTCAGTAATTGGTTTGGTGGATATCCTGGTGAGCCTCGTTCGTTCGAGTTGGTTGGTTTGTATGGATTCGGTTGGGGGCACTTGTTTGGCAACACCGACGCTTACAAAAAGATGAATCATGACAACCTGATTTCCAAAGCAGCCGTTGATTTCGTGTTCAACTTGGGCACTGAGAAGGCATGGCAGTTCTATGTAGAACCAGCTATTGTATGGGCTTTGAACGGTGATGGTACACAACCTATCGAGTACAACATCAACAAGTCATCAGTACAGTTGAACGCTGGTTTCGTTTACAAGTTCAAAAACTCTAACGGAACCAATAACTTCACCATCGCACAGCTTCGCGATCAGGCCGAAATTGATGGTTTGAATGCACAAATCAACAGCCTTCGTAGCGACTTGAATGGTAAGGATGCACAACTTTCTAACAAGGATCGTCAGATTTCTGATCTTCAGAAAGCCCTGAATGAGTGCAAAAACAAGAAGCCGGTATATGTGAAGCCAGCCACGGCAACCAACCTGCAACCAACGGTTCTCTTCCGTGTTGGTCAGAGCGTTGTAGACCGTTCTCAGATGCCAAACGTTGAGATGATTGCCAAATACATGAAGAATCATAGGGATGCCAAGATTACCATCAAGGGTTATGCTTCACCGGAAGGTCCTGCAGAGCTGAACCAACGTCTGTCAGAGAACCGTGCTAAGAATGTCAAGAACTTGCTCGTAGACAAGTATAAGATTGCTCCTAACCGCTTGACAACCATCGGTATGGGTGTGACAGACAAGCTGTTCAAGGAATATGACTTCAACCGTGTGGCTACTTTCAATGACGATACAAGCGTTGAATAAGCAACCACAAGATTTAAGGCTGGTTCTATAAATTACCACCGCATATAGTCATTAAAATTTTATGAA
>CAMQBP010000036.1 GCA_946999025.1 uncultured Prevotella sp.
ACCAACAGGCGAAAAGCCTTGCGGGTAAGCTGAACTACCTGAACAGCACATACGATAGCCAGGCCATTGAGGATATCATCAAGCCCAGGTATCTCCTCACCGACTATCAAGTAGAAGAGATGTACGGGCATCCAATGTCACGTACCTCTTCAAAATCCATACCCGACAACACGCTCATCAGCGACGAATACGAAGAAATAACCCTGTTGCCCATTCCGCCGGGTTACCGTTATTTTAAGAACGTCAATCAATATTCTCAGCGGGTAGAAGCTAAAATTGAGGGCGACAAGCTACTTGTGACCATGAAATATCAACTGAATGGGAAAACATTGACAGACCATTACCAAATGAGTTTGGCGGAGATTGAGCGAAAGGTCAATGGCAAAGAGAAGTTCTGTATGACTGCCACCGGCAAACAGACACAGCTTGTCATCACTTACCTGTACCTCTCGTATGACGAAGACTACGTCGACATACAATACCAGGGAACGCTCTTCGTGAAATAGCACACGGCTATGGGCATGGAATGTGCGTCGTCAAGCCCGCTTCACGGATGCTTCCACGGGTGTGAGTGGCGCATCATGTTGGTGGTTGAGGGTTCACCATCGGCTGGTAGCCCGTCATGATACGCAAATAAAAACGGGAACCTGCTCCAAGGTTTAGCCGATGGAGTGCATAAATAGTATTTAAAAATGAAAAAGCATATTATTTTCTCAATAGTTTTATTCTCGAATATCGTTATGTTCGCTCAGAATCAGAACTATAATATCAGATCACGAGTTTTAACCTTAGAAGATTCCATTCCGGTAAGTTTCGCAACAGTGAGACTCATGCAGCCCGACTCCGTCATGATTGGATCAACCCTTACGGATTTGAACGGTCTGTTTGGCTTCGACACCACATTAAAAGAGGGGATGTTTCTTTCCATATCCTCAGTAGGATGCAAAAACACAGATGTAGTCCTTCCGTGTGATACCATGATTTATATTGAAAGCACTAATAAACTTGCAGAAGTCGTGGTTCGGGGAAGTAAGAAATATGTCAAGGGAACGCCGAGAGGCTTGCAAATCTCAATGGCAGGGAATCCTATTGCAAAACTTGGCAATGCCATGGAGGCGATCAAGTACCTGCCGATGATTGACACGTCTGGCGGTGGGATATCTGTCCTTGGACATGGAACGCCCGTTGTCTATATCAACAACAGGCTTGTGCGTTCAACAAGTGAGTTGTCTTCACTTTCCGCCAACGATATATCCAATGTTGAGATTATTACCAACCCTTCATCAAAATATGGTGCCAATGTGTCATCTGTCATTCTCATACGTACAAAAAAACTTAATGAGGGATTCCATGCTGTCGCAGCAGGTAATGTGTCGGCAAGTGAAGAATGGTCAGAATCTGTCGATGTGTCACTGAATTACCATACAAAAAGCGGACTTACTGTCTTGGGAGATTTATCATACGGCTTTTCTGGCTTCAAACAGGATAGACATTATATTGAATGTTTTTATTCAGAGAGTAACCCTGAATCAAAATATCGTTCTGATACTTATTCCAAAGCCAAAAGCAAAAGCCAGTCCCTCATGGCAGACGCTGGGCTAAACTACGATTTTGGAACCAACTCTATTGGTGCAAAATACACGTTTCAGCGCACTCCTAAGAGTCATTATAGCGGCAATGCAAAATCTGTAATAGATTATCAAGGAACCGAAGATGTAATAGCATCAATAAGTGACTTGTATAATCAAAGTTCCATGCACCATGTCAATACTTTCGGCAGTTTTGCACTGCCTGTCAGTATCTGGTTGCGTATAGACGCCGATTATGTGAAATCCTATCGTACTTCCAACTCGGGTGTAGATGAGAACAATTCTACCAATATGGTCTACAATTCGAATGTAAGCAAAGCCTCTTTATGGTCAGGAAAAATTGTACTGTCAAGAAAAATCAGCAAGGTGGAGATAGAGGCAGGTTCGGAAATCTCATATACACGTAATAATCAGGATTATTTGGGGGCTTCCACTGGGAATCTGGATTTTATTACTCCGGAAACAGACAATGTAAAACAATATCTCTATGCAGGATTTGTCAGTTTTAACTGGACACCCAACAACATATGGAATATGTATGGTGGACTTAGACTTGAATCAACCAATACAGATTTCAGACAAAACAACGTTCTTCGTGAAGATTTATCAAAATCATATACAGACTTGTTGCCTAATCTGGGCATATCCTTTAATTCATCTATTCGTATGAGTTTGTTTTACAGAGCATCCGTGTCTCGTCCGGGATACCAATCTCTTGACAACACATACGTTTATGTTACTCCAACCCTTTGGGAAACAGGAAATCCTGAACTTCGTTCAACTCTCCGCCACAAAATAGGATTGAACCTTTATTATAAGAAATTTATCCTTCAAAGCTCATTCACAATGAACAAACGGAATGTGACTTCAATATATCGCTATGACAACACCGATCGTATTAATGTTGTACAACCTGTCAATCTGCCAGATTATAACTCATTCCAGCTTGTAGCTGTCCAACAACTTGATTTCGGCTTTTGGCATCCCACCATACAGGGCGTGTTCTATGTTCAGGATTTGAAGTATGGCTCACCTGTAAGAAAATACGATAAACCGCTCTATACTCTGTCGCTCAACAACCGGTTCGACATTCCCGGCAGTTTGTATGCTTATTTAAATCTGTTCGGTCTAGGGACCGGCAATCAAGATGTGATTTATAGCCGTGGTTCGTGGCAGGCATCAGTGACCTTGAACAAAACTTGGAAAAGCTGGGCTTTCACACTCTCGGCTAATGATATATTCAATACATGGAGACAGAAATTTGACACTTTCACCAATACTGTCGATTATTCTTCTGACATCAAGGGGGGATCCCGTTCAATCGCATTAAGCATACGATATACTCTTAACGCAGCAAAGGGTAAATATAAAGGAAAAACATCTCGACAGGACGAGATAGATAGATTATAGATCCATACAATGAAGAAGAGGAAGATTATCATGCAACGTGATGCTATGCAATGCGGCATAGCATCATTAGCTATGATTTGTAATTATTTTGGTCGCTTTGTTTCGGTTATCCCAAAGCTATTCCTCACAGCAAATTCCCGTTAAGGTTTACGCCTTATTCATCTAAAATGTGACCAGCCTTGAGCCGTCTTCCTGCTCTGCGATGGTTACCTTGACGGCATCGTTAGGCAGCAACTCTTCCACCAACTCCGGCCACTCGAGGAAGCAGAGACGATGACTGTAAAAATAGTCTTCATAACCCATGTCGTACACCTCTTCGAGCTTTTTAATGCGATAGAAGTCGAAATGGTAGATGGAGTCTTGCAACTTATTGGAATAATACTCATTGACGATGGCGAAAGTAGGTGAGGTGATGACATCCTCCACGTCCAAACATTCGCAAATGGCCTTGATGAAAGTGGTTTTTCCAGCTCCCATTTTTCCGTAGAAAGCAAACACATTGCCCTTACCCATGTTGTCTATGAACTGCTGGGCAGCCTCTTTTATGCAATCTAATGATTTGATTTTAATTTCCATTTCTTTATCTTATTAATTTCTATGACCTATATTGTTTGATTGTTTTATCGTTTTCTGGGCGTGAGTGTAATCAGCGGAATGAGCATTTCCTCCATGCTGATGCCCCCATGTTGGAAGGTGTCCTTGTAATAAGAAACATAATAATTGTAATTGTTGGGATAGGCAAAGAAGGTGTCGCCCGTGGCAAAAACATAGCTGGTACTGATGTTGGGTGAGGGCAACTGTGCACTTCGAGGGTTTTTAATGGTAAAGACTTCCTTGGCACTGTAACTCAAGTTCTTGCCAAGCTTGTACCTTAGGTTGGTGTTGGTGTTGCGGTCGCCGATGATCTTGATGGGCTTTGAGGCGCGAATACTGCCGTGGTCGGTGGTCAACACCACTTTATATTCGCTCTGTGCGAGCAATTTCATCAACTCCGTCATCATGGAATGTCGGAACCAGCTCTTGGTGATACTGCGATAAGCCGACTCGTTGTTGGCTAACTCGCGCACCATCTTGGACTCGGTTCGGGCATGTGACAGCATGTCTATAAAGTTGACCACCAACACATTCAAATCGTTCTTCTTGAGTTCATGCAGCTTGTCGAAAAACTTTTCTGCCCCACTCGAATCGTTCACCTTATTATATGAGAAGCTGTGATGACGACGGTAGCGCTCGATTTGTGTCTGTATGAGCGGCTCTTCATTGAGGTTTTTGCCCTCCTCCTCGTCTTCATCCACCCACAAATCGGGAAACATTTCGGCTATTTTGTTGGGCATCAGTCCACTGAAGATGGCGTTTCGGGCATATTGTGTGGCCGTTGGCAAAATGCTCACATATATGTCTTCCTGCATGTCGAACAGGTCGCCAATCTCCTTGGAGATGACCCGCCACTGGTCATAACGAAAGTTGTCGATGACAATGAGAAACACTTTCTCGCCAGCATCGAGCAGTGGAAAAATCTTGTTCTTAAACAAATCGGGACTCATCATGGGCCTGCTGGTCTGAGAAGGCGCTACCCACTCGAGATAATGTTGCTTGATGTACTTGGCAAATCCGAGGTCGGCCTCTTCTTTCTGCATCTGCAACATCTCTGTCATGCTGCTGTCTGTCGAACTCAGTTCCAGTTCCCAGTGAACCAATCGTTTGTAGATATCCATCCAATCGCCCAGTGATTGGCAATTCATAATCTGCATGGAGATGTCTTGGAAACTCTGTTGATAGCCCGATTGCGTCACCTCCGTTACAATTTCTTTGCGGTGGATGTTCTTTTTAAGCGTCAACAAAATCTGGTTGGGGTTCACGGGTTTGATGAGATAGTCGGCTATTTTTGAACCAATGGCCTGATCCATAATGTTCTCTTCCTCACTCTTGGTGACCATCACGACAGGTGTTGCCGGACTAATCTCCTTGATGCGCTGCAAGGTTTCCAATCCGGTGAGACCCGGCATCATTTCATCCAAAAGCACCAAGTCAAAGGTGTGCTGGCGACATTGGTCGATGGCGTCCGACCCATTGCTCACCGTCACCACCTGATATCCTTTTTTTTCGAGGAAGATGATGTGTGCGCGTAGCAGTTCTATCTCATCATCTACCCATAACAATAGTCCATTGTTCATCATTAAAATCCTTCTAAATCATAATATTCATCACCCAAGTCGATGACCTTTGGTTCAGCTTTTTTCTTTGCCTTGTCATCCTTGGAGGTCGGTTTGACAGGTGTTTTCTGATTGTTCTTTTGAGTCTTTTCCTTTGGAGTGTTCTCAAAATAAATAATCGTTTCACCAGGACGTTGCGGCTGTGGCTTATTGGGAACCGTCTTTGGTTGCGCTTGCGTTTTCGGCTTTACGGCTGGTGTCTTGGCGTTAGGTACTTTCAACGGCTGCTCACGGGGAGTCGTTTGCTGCTTTTTAGACTGGTCGGCAGGCTGCTGAAGAATAGTTTCGCGCTGCGGAACAGTCGTATCTTGCGCCTTTGGCAAGGGCTTTTCATGAGGAATCACCGTGCCACCCTGTTCGTTTTGCCTCGTTTTATCATTTTGCGGAACAATGATAGTTCCACGATCTATCGGCTCGATTTCGAGACCGTTGTCTATAAAGGTGCCATCATCCAGCAGGTGGTCTATCTCTTCTACCGATGGTTTGCGCTGCGGTTCGGTAGGTACTTCAGCTGGTTCGGTGAGCAGCTGGAAAGTACTAATCTTCAAAGGTGCAAAGTGCTTGTTATAATATCGGTCATAATCATCATAGCTGAATGTGGTGCCCAGCAATTGAAGATTAGCATCGCTGATGACAAACGAACGCGCTTTACCCACGAGAGAAGTGAGGTTGTTTTGGCGATGGAACGCACGAGCATACTGCAAAGCCTCGTCAAAATTACGGAAGCCGGCTATCTTCATCAAGTGCAAACCTGCATCTTCATCAATGGTAACATCAAAATTGCGTACCACATAACGGGTAAAATTGTACTTGGCCACCTGGTAGAGCAATTGATTTTCTTGAACAGAATCAGGATGATAGACGAGCATGAACGTGAAGTCCGTGTTTCGTTCGTTGTTGAACTGACGGGCTGCTATAGAGTCACTGTCACTCAACACCGCAGAACGCCGCGACCACACCTCGCCCATGTCAAACTTACCACCGTGCAATCGTCTGCCAGCCTGTACACCATTGATAATCATGCCAGCCATGTTGCTAAGGCTACTCTCGGGGAATTGTTCCACCAACTTCCGCATATCGGCCAAGCAACCTTCAGCATCACCATTGTTCAACTTACTTAAACCTCCGATGAAAAGGAATTTGTCACGATTGGCACCCAATGGGAAACGGGTTGATGAAAGATGCGTATTGCTGCGCACCTCATCGTAGCGATCAGCCTTAAACGCATTGTAGGTGGCCGCATAGAGGGAATCCTCAAGCTGTACACCAAACTGTGCATTCTCACGGAAATGAGGGTCTGTGAGAAGAATAGTCCACTCACTTTTCGGATGTTGTGTCTTGAGCAGCTGTATGTAGCGAGCTGCAACACCCGACTGCCCCAACCTTGAGTACAACAGGAACAGGTGATAATAGGCTTCATCGATATGCTCGTAGGAAGGATAGCCGTCAACCAGCCGCCGCAGAGCCTTCTCACTCAACTTCAAATTGTCCAGCTTATCCTTAAAAATGACACCCGAATGAAATAGTCCATCCATGATTTGGAGATTGCTGGCCGCAACTTGTTCGGCAGTAAACGGTATCTGCGCCAAATAGTACGCACGCTTGTGTGGGTCGTTCTGGGCACTATCGGGAACCTGACTGAGTGAATCTGTCACCGTTTCTGCTTGTTGTAGGGAATCGAGTTGTGATTCTGTCATCTGGTTGGTATCGCCAAACGACACCACCGTTTTATTCGTTCGTTGCCAATTATCAACGTTTTCCCGCTTTCCCCACAATCGTTCAAAAGCGGTCTTACCTTGGTTAACAGCCATTTGATTATAAAAATACCATTGGCCGTCGCCTTGCTTTTGAGGGGTTGGCGTGGGTGGTCGGTAAGGAGTGTTTCGTTGGTTGTCAAAATAACTGTCATCCCATCCGGCCATCGAGTTTTGACCATTCTGCTCAGCCAGGCGTTCAGCCTCTTCTTTTTCTTTCTTCTTCAACGCATCAATAACACGGTCGATAACTGCATAAAGTTTTGGTTTGGGCAGTTTGGCCAGCGCTTGCAGGGAATCTTGCAACGCAACAGCATCGGTGTAAGGCACCAGCTCGTCAAGAACTTTCGAGCGATAAGACAGCTCTTCATAATCTTCACGCTCTTTATCCAACAATCCTATCGCTTCGCCATAACACCGTTGGGCATCGCTATATTTCTCACGTTCCCAATAAAGGTCACCAAGTTTCAGCAGTAACACACCTTTTTCAATGCCGCTGCGGGTAGCACCTTTGTTTCCCTTCTCATACGCATCGATAGCCTGAAGGGTATCTTTCTTCGCCAAATAAATATTACCAATGGCATAATAAACCTGATCCAGATAGTCCTTGTTGTTTTCATTGACTGCCATACGACGCAACTTGGCAATCATTTTCTTGGCTTGTGTACCCGCCATCACCTCGGTCATGGCAACACGAGCGTTGAACTCAACCTCGTAAGGGGGATGCTGTCTGAGTACTCGCTGGTATGACTTGTAAGCCTGCTCCTTGTTTCCAACGGCCTCATAGAGCTGCCCTAACAGAAACCACTGACGGGCTTTCTGCTTGCGACGCATCTCGTGTTTAATGACTTTACGGAGGTAAGGAATGGCTTTATCGTACTCTTTCGTGTGTAGATAATAGTCGGCATAGGTATAATCCCATTCTTTTTGTGCCTGCCAGTGAATGGAATCGCGCTGCATGTTACGAATGACGTCTTCGGCATCGTACAGCCAATCTTGCTCAATATAGCTTTTGGCGAGCCAGGCTCGTGCACGACCATAGATGGAAGGTTGCGACTGATACAGCCGACTCATGTATGAAAAGGTTGACGCAGCCTCTTCAAAAGCGCCCGAATGGAATTGCGAACGCCCCATGAGCATCCACGCTTTCCATAAAAAAGAATTGTATTCTTTCCGGCTTAGCCACTCACGATCTTTCGCTGTCTTTCGCTTTCCTGGATTCCACTCAGGCCTACGCTTGATGCTATGCAACTTGATTGCCTTCTGAGATTTCTCAATGGCGCGCTCAAAGTTAGCCTTACCAAGCTCACGGCTCTTTTTATTTCCAACAGGATAGAGAGGAAGCATTTCGGTAAAGTTGTCTCGATGTCCATTCTCTTTCTCCAATGAGCCATCAATATAGGCTACCGAACCATTGTAATAGATGTTGTAACGAGCGGTAAACGAATGCCACCATCTACTCTTGGCAGTGTTTTTCTGCGTAGAGCAACCCACCGATGACAACAGCAAAGCTATCAACGGCACGGCAAAAGTGATATTTTTAAGATGGTGAGACCTCACGTTGGTTAAACTTGAATATAAGGAATTTTATTGCCTTTAGCAAGGCATAAATGATGATACTGACGAAAATGATGGCTGCTCCAGATGGGATGTTCAGCATATAACCGAACGTCAAACCCAACAAACAATCCACCCAACCCAACAAAATGCTGTATGCGATGATTCGTTTGTAACTATATGTAAACAGATTGGCTGTCATCTGGGGAATGGTCAAGAGACTGATGGCCAAGACAACTCCAACCATACGGAGGGTGGATACGATGGTCATGGCGATCAATATCATCATCATGTATTCAATGGCTGATACGGGGAGCTTTTGCGAACGGGCGAAACATGCATCGAAGGCTACGCTCAAGATAGGACGAAAGAGCAAAGTGAATATGGCGAGCAATAGCAAAGAAAGCACGGCGAGCAACAACAAATCACCATGGGAAATGGTTAAAATGTTGCCAAAAAGGAATGAGGGAAGGTCGGGCATGAATCCCGGTGTCAAAAAACAACAGATGATACCCACGCTCATACCGAAGGTCCAAAACAGGGCAATGGCCGAATCTTCACGCGCAACACTACGATGTGACATCCACTGAATGCCGCATGCACTGAAGATGGCGAACAGCATGGCCGACACAATTGGATTGAAACCCAAGAACACCCCCAAGCCAATTCCGCCGAACGACGCATGCGTGATGCCGCCACTGATAAACACCAGTCGGCGCGTCACAATGTAAGTACCGATGAAACCACACACGATACTGGCCAAAAGTGAACCTAACAGGGCGTTTTGAAAAAAAGTATAATGCAGAATGTTCATGGCTATTGATTAGAAATAAGCATGATGACCTCATCCTTCAGTTGGTTAGGAAGGTGGATGCCCCGCAATATAAGACTTCTGTTCCAATCCTTCACTTCCTCTTGCTTCATGGTGTACAGCACTTCGGCGAATTCATTGGCCTCCTCATCCGTGAACTGATCAGACGGTTTTCCTTTAAAGCGGTCCAGTTCTTCGTCATCAAAGTATTCGATATCCTTCGTTGCAGCCTCCATCATACACACTTGCTCACACATCTCGTCAACACCATTGCAAGTGGCACATGAACTGGTTGGCATGTGAACTGATTCTATATCCTCACCATGTTTAGTTGCAAAGATACCAAAAAGTGCGGCCAGCAGGATTAAACCCAATAGGATAAGTATAACTGTCATAATGGCTAAATATGATGAACCGTATTGATTTCCTTTATCTGAAAACCCGCATGACGCATGTCATCCCAAAAATGCGGGTATGACTTTGATACGACTTCCGGATGATTGATGCGCAGACCAGGGAACTTAATCGCTGCTGGCGCGAAGGCCATGGCCATGCGATGGTCTTCGTATGTATCGATGGGTTCAAAAGTAGGTTCGCATTTTTCACCATCCCAGAAGAGCTCGCTGCCGTTTTGATCCTTGATGACATATCCCAACTTGCGCAGTTCTGTCTTTAAAGCTTCGATGCGATTTGTTTCCTTAATCAACAAAGAAGACAAGCCCGTAAACAGAAATGGAATGTCGAGAACCGCACAGCATACTGCGAATGTTTGTGCCAAATCAGGCGAATTGATGAAATCGTATTCCAATTTCGGCAGCGTCCTGACGTGTCGCGTGATACGCATGCCCCCCGTACGTGGGTCGTCACCATCTTCTACAACAGTCTTAACGCTGAGCAGGGAGAAAAGATACCGCGCCACAGAATCACCTTGCTTCGATCCATCGGTAAGACCTTTCAACACGAACGTGTTGTCACGATGACTGGACAAGGCCAGAATTTCATACCAATACGAAGCAGCACTCCAATCACTTTCTATATAGTATTCGTGCGGTTGATAGGGAATTGGCTTGACAGCAATCGTGTCAATGTCGCTCCATTCAGCCTCTGCGCCGAACTGCTGCATGGTGCACAGCGTCAGGTCGATATAGGAACGCGAAGCCAAAGTTCCCGTCAGTTTCAGTTCAAGTCCATTCTTCAACACGGGTCCAATCATCAACAAGGCCGAAATGTATTGCGAACTGACATCGCCTGGCATCTCCAGATAACCGCCTTTTAAAGGTTTTCCTTTAATGCGAAGCGGCGGAAAGCCTTCTTGTTCGGTATATTCAATATCCGCACCAAAATAGCGTAAAGCATCTACCAACGGCCCAATAGGGCGATTCTTCATCCGCTCTGTTCCCGTGATGACATGCTCTCCTCCACGGACAGCTAAGTAAGCCGTCAGGAATCGCATGGCTGTACCTGCCGCCTTGACATCTATCACCCGCGGCATGTCCTTGAGAGCATCGATGACAACTTGCGTGTCATCGCAATCGGAGAGATTCTCGGGACTAATCTTTCCACCCGAAAGAGCATTGATGATCAATGCCCTGTTGCTCACACTTTTAGATGCAGGCAACTTGATGGTGTGGTTGAAACGGCTGGGTGCCGTGATTTTGTATTGTGTCATCTTTACCTTTAGTTAATTGTTTGTATGGGCAGGTCTAGCACATCGTCACTCTCCTCCTTGGCAGCTCGGCTGGTTGACCTGTTTTTCTTTGGACCAGGAATCAACGGACTATAATACAACACCTGACGAATACGATGCTTTTGGTCGGGTGACAAGTAAAAACCATATCCTATGGCATAGTCCATGATGTTAGTTGATTCAAACTGTTGTCCTTGGCAATTTTCCCTCTTCACCAGTTCTTTGATGTCGATGTTCTTGCTGGGAGCATGCCTCAAATAGTCATTCAACCAGCTATCATACGCAACCTTGTTATAGGAAGGTGTATCCTTGCAGTGGTCTGAGTCGTGACAATCATCAACAGCTTCATAACCTCCATGAGCCTTGTTCTCTGAAAACGTGTGATACAGTCCCAAGTAATGACCCAATTCGTGCGCCAAGGTCACATTGACATCGGTGGAAACATATTGATATCTCCTTCGTCCTTTGTCACTCAGCGTATAACGAGTAGACTCTGAATTGATGTAGGTGCTGTTGATGGAAGAGCAATAAGCGTAATTCAAGTTGCGCTTGGTCAAATGTTTTCGATGAACAGATTCAAGACCTGAGATGGTAGAATCGCTCTTTGAAACATACGGTAAGTGACTAACGCCCAAAGTCTGTCCATCTTTGTCTTTCGTGAAATGATACAGCATCACATTGATGTATTCATTGGGGTCCCAGATATATTTGATATTCTTTCCCGAATTGTCATTCATAAACTCTTTGGGATTGATGGGATAAGCGCCGGTATATTTCACGTATTCCACCCCAGGAGTTACCAGTTTCTTGCCTGATTCATCATATTGTGCCAGAAAGAAATGCACGCGTATGCATTCACTCTTCCCATAGACACCACCCTGAAACAACTCATTGACGTTCCTCACAATGGCTTGCAAACGTGAAGCCGGGACATATTGCGTGGCATCTCCTGCGTTCTGGTATAGGACATGGAAGATGATAGGCAGTCGATAGACATACTCATCATCAATTGTCGTATGCGTATCGTCATCGTCCTCATCTACTACCACATTCTGCGTTTTCCGCTCCAGCCCATCATCTTGACTGCAAGAAAAAAACGTGAAGCAAAACAACAGAAAAATATATGTATATCGTCGCATGAAAATAATCTCTATTGATACATGCAAAATTACTAAAAAAATAAGTGAAGGCAAACGCTTTTGGATGATATCTACATGAATCCATGTAAATTAAACATTTTAAAACAAAAAAAGGAAACATAAATTTGCAGATATCCCATGAAGTCACTATCTTTGCAGCACTTTTAGAAAATGATCGGGATTTGGCGCAGTTGGTAGCGCACACGTCTGGGGGGCGCGAGGTCGCTGGTTCGAGTCCAGTAATCCCGACATAAAGATAAAGAGCTGATGATCACTTGACCATCAGCTCTTTTTTTTCGCTCACTCCGCCCATCTCTCTTACCATAGAGCATCACAAGTTGAGCATTCATTTTCCAATCTTTCTTGAAACAAGATTTACCCATAAATGAAAATACAATGTATTGATGACCAACACATTGTATTTTATATTTTTGTCGGGGCGACAGGATTCGAACCTGCGACCGCCTGTTCCCAAAACAGGAGCGCTACCGGGCTGCGCTACACCCCGCTTGCAGTTCATTGTTGAATTGCGAGTGCAAAGGTAAGATATATTTTTTTATTGCCAAAATTTTTTAAACAATTATTTCTTAAACTGCACACGAACGCATAAATCATGGGAAATTTTGCGCTGGTTAGCGTCATCAATGTCACAATTCTGAGAATGAACACTCCCGACACATTGCTTGTTAACGTGGCTCATGCACGCTACAATCAATCTCTGTAAACCAAAACAGGGAAAGTATGGCTGACTTTCCCTGTCATTATTTTAATGCAAAATTGCTACTTCTTGATGATACCTTGGTCCACAAACACCTTTTTCAACGCCTGAACACCCCGTTCAACTTGCTCTTCA
>CAMQBP010000037.1 GCA_946999025.1 uncultured Prevotella sp.
CATCCTTATATGATGATGTCCTGTAACTTCCGTCATATAAGGATGGAGCAATGTCTCAGGCAGATGCGTGCTTTGAGAGTATGCAGAACAAAGTGGCTTCGTTGATTGAAGAAAAGCAATACGGAGAGGTTCTTTCTCTCATGAAATCTATACCAGCAGAATATTTGTCAGCAAATCAGGGCAAGAGTGATTGGATAGAGAAAACGAAGATAGACCTGCAAAACACTGTAGCAGAAGAGGTTGACCAACTGGCAGATTTGATATCCAACAATGGTGGTCATCTGACGGAGGACGGCAAGAAATATCTTGATCAACTATTGGCTGTCTCTCCCGACAATTACTGGTTGAACCTTATTAAGACGAAAGAGAAATGAAGAATTCAGCAAAAAACAAAATAAAGACATTGTTGCTTTCTGCTGCTGCGGCTTTGTTGCCAACTCATGCACAAGCAGAAGAAGCCACTACATTCATGCCTGACCTTGGCAATAATGATTACTTCTTCGGTGAGACTAATCGCTCATGGGGAAAGGTATTCAAGAATGTAGCAAAACTTGATAAGAATGGTGATGTGAAGTATATTGCCAGCCACCGTTCACACATGTCACATCGTTCTGGCGGTGGCGGTGGTGGATATGGTCACAGATCACACTACTCTCATTACTCATCTTACGGAGGTGGTTCAAGCCATTACTCATCAAGCTCAAGTTCTCGTAGAAGTTCTTCGTCTTATAGCAAACCAAAGCCAAAGACTGCTGGCGATTACTCAATTGGTGATAGAACTTTGAAGACTGGTATTCACGGAAGTGACGTTACTTCACTTACGGGCTACCTTGCAACAGGTTTGTATATCAATCGTTCATGGATAAAGGAGAAGGAAGGCTATGCACTATATGACGCAACCATTGCCTCTGCTGTTAAGCATTTCCAGAAGGATGCAGGTTTGCCACAGACAGGTGTTGCTGACCAAACCACCATTAATAAGTTGAAGTCATGGGATAACAGCAAGACTACCGTCATCCTTGGAACTCGCGAATTATCGTATTCAGAGACATCAACCGACAAGGGTACTGACGTTACAGAACTTGTCAACCTTCTGACAAAAGCAGGTTTTGCTCCTGATCCAAAGAAGATTGTCATGACAAGTGACGGCAGAACGGAGTTTACAAAAGATATTGCAACAGCAGTTCGATTCTTCCAGGCATACAACAACCTTAGTGTTACAGGAAGAGCTGATGAAGCAACTATCAAAGCGTTAATAGCAAAGGCACAATAATTATGAATAAGATAGCTTCAAACATCATAAAGTCTTTATTGGTGGCATCGGTGTTTTCAATATCAGGGAATGATGTAGAAGACACTAACGACTATGTGTATAGTGTGGGAAACGAAAACGATGAACAATCCGTTACAAATAAAAGAAAATCCGTCATTAAAAATGTAATAAAATTAAATGGTAATGGGAAATTCACTTTAATTGCAGGTCATCGTTCGCATTACTCTCATCGCTCACACTATTCAGGAAGAAGAAGTAGATGCTCTTCATTTAGATCTCCTTTAGAATTAGTCTTAGGTGATAGGACAGTTTCAAAAGGAATGTATGGTGCAGACGTAGATATGTTAGCTACAATTTTGGACTCCAAGGGGTTATATGACAAACAGAACTTATCCAAAATCAAGGGTATGGCATGTTTTGATCTTAGAATGGAGCAGTGTATAAAAAATCTCCAAGCTAAATATGGTATGACTGTTGATGGAGTATGCACTCGTGATGTTCTTTCCAAAATTCTCTAACTTATGGAAATAAAAATAGATAGAAATATATATTCAGACTCCTGCATATCCAAGGTTGTATATCTGTTATCTGATAAATGTAGCATTGAAAGAACAATCGAAAGTGGTTTCGATATTCTCACAATTATTCAAAAGACAGATGACGAGTTTGACATCAAAGGATTTTGGGATAAGATGAATGACTTTAAGTTAAGAGAAATCATCAATTCTGAGACCAAGGACATTAAAACAATTTTATACGCAAAGGCATTTGGTGACTTCGATAATTTAGACGAAAATGATTTCGACTGAAAACTATAGCATACTTCCATTTAACTTTATCAGGATTAAGAATAAGGAAGTGCTGGTAAATGAATTGGGAGACATGATTGTCGTTCCAAATGGTACTGCATGCCGTTTAGCGAACAAAGAAGAAGTCGATGAAGAATTGTTCAAAAGCCTGTATGCCAATTTCTTTGTAACAAATAACTATTTTTCCCCTATGATGGATGTGTATGCAGCCAGACTTAGGGAGAAGAAGAGTTTTCTCGACAATTTTACCGCTCTACACATATTTGTGCTGACCCTTCGTTGCAATCAGAATTGTGTGTATTGCCAAGCATCAAGTCAAGATGAGGTAAGCAAGCATTGTTCCATGAGTTTTCATACAATGGACAAAGCTGTAGAGTTGATGTTCAAGTCACGATCTCCGTTCCTCACAATGGAATTTCAGGGAGGAGAACCAACATTAGAGCCCAAACTGATTCGGTACGGCATAGAACGTGCAGAAGAGATAAACAAGACCGAGAAAAGAAAAATAGATTATGTCCTTTGTACAAATAGTATCAATCTTACAGAGGAGATAATGGATATTTGCCAAACTTATCATGTGCTGATTTCAACGTCTCTTGATGGTCCAGAATGGCTACACAACAAGAACAGAGGAAAGAAGGACAGTCATGAGAAAGTGGTTGCTGGTATAACAAAGGCAAGAACATTGCTTGGACACGATCAAGTATCAGCTCTGATGACTGCTTCGGAAGAGGGTGTACTTCATCCAATCGAGATTGTTGAGGAATATGAACGATTAGGTTTCAACAGTATCTTCCTTAGAGCATTGAACCCTTACGGACTTGCAAGAGATAATTCAGATTGGGATGAATATACGGATAAGTTTATAGATTTCTATAAGAAAGCCCTTGACCACATTATAGAACTTAACCTTAACGGCAGGTTCTTTATCGAGGAGTTTGCTGCAATCATTCTCCGAAAGATGCTAACGCCATTCTGCACGGGATTTGTTGACTTGCAGTCACCTGCCGGTATCATAAATTCTGTTCTCGTATATAACTATGATGGTTATGTATATGCATCGGATGAATCACGAATGCTTGCAGAATTCTATGACTATACATTCCGTTTGGGTAGTGTTGATGATAAATACGAAGACATCGTCTATGGCCAGAAAGCAAGAGAATTAGGAAAGATATGGTGCAACGAGACGATTGCCGGATGTGCAGATTGCCCGATACGAGCGTATTGTGGTGCTGATCCTGTACGTAACTATTCAACCCAAGGAGATGCGTATGGTTTCAGACCTAACTCATGGTTATGCAGAAAGAATAAAGCTATCATTGAGTACCTCATAGAATTAATAGTAACGCGTCACGATGAGGTGATGCCAATATTCAAAAGCTGGCTGGTATGACACAGAGACCATTAGACATATTATCCAACGACAATACATTGTTCTGTACGGAGCAATGTAACAATCATTGTTTGATGTGCTGCCAACCTCCAATGAATGTTGACGACATAGATCAGCTGTACGAAGAGAACCAGTTGCGCATTCAAAACGCCCCCAAGGATTTACCGATTATTGGTGTTACTGGAGGCGAACCTACCTTATTGGGCAATAAGCTAATCAGTCTCGTAAAGCGTATTCGTGAGCAACTTCCTGATACGGACATTCACATTCTCAGCAACGGTCGCAATTTCAAAGACTCGGATTATACTTCTGCATTAGTGGAGGCAGGAGAAGGGCGAATAATCTTCGGCATACCTCTGCATTCTGATTTTTACAGAGATCACGATATAATTGCAGGCGCAAAGGGTGCGTTCGAAGAAACCATAACAGGACTGTACAATTTGGCATCTGTAGGAGCTTGCATCGAACTGCGAATAGTCATGAATAAACTCAACTACAAGCGATTTCTGCCGTTAGCTGAGTTTATTCATAAGAATCTGCCTTTTGTTGCATGGATTGCATACATGGGTATGGAATACACAGGATATGCCATCAAGAACAGCAAAAACATTTGGATAGAGCCTAAGGAATACGTTTCGCACTTATTGGATGCAGTAAAATATCTGGACGAATGGCGCTACAATGTCTGCATATACAATATTCCGTTATGTCTCTTGCCAGAGAATTTTCATGAATTTGCTCAACAGAGTATTTCGGATTGGAAAAACGATTATCCCGACATCTGCCTGGAATGTAAGAAGAAAGAAATGTGTTGTGGTCTGTTCACAACATCAATAAAACCATACGAAGGATTAAAAGCGATACAATAATGGGAAAAATAAGAATATACTCAAAACAACCAAAGCCAATCGTTTCGCTTTCTGAAACGTACACTGTATTCAGCTCATATAAATCAGGAAGAGCAACATTGCGATTGACTCCTGATGGTGAATACCTTTTTACTGTCTATGGTGACATAGGTGAATCGACTGCCAAGCGTAGTTCTACCCATAAAACCACAGAGCAGAAGCTGACAAACAATATGCTCAAAATGTATGAGGAGGCACAGGATGCTTTTAACGCAATACATAAGAAGAGTAAATTGCGTTTGGCTTCATCGTACTCTGTTCAACAGAATGTAAAACCACAAGGCGCATACCAGTGGAAGACATTGGACATCAAGAAGCCATCGGACAACGAAGCAAAAAATCTTGTGGTGAACGAGGCAAGAAATTTGAATCATAATCCAAAAGTTTCTTCTGTGAGCGAGTCTGATTTTATCAAGGCAAACCTTGAGAAAGTTAAGAAGGAACGTATGGACGAATGGGATGAGATTCAGAAGTTGTTCAACCTTATAGAAAAAGCACAAGCTGATAGAGCTAATGCTTCTTTCAAGAAGGTATATGATGCGAGCGTAAGAGCACAACAGGAAATCATTGATGGTGCGAGCCATATCGTTGATGATGCCTTCCACTCATTCCCTAACACGTTGATTGTACCATTTATCATTGAATTGGATTACAAATACAATCAGGCTGCCAAATGCATAGATGTTAGTATAGAACTGACAGAAGACCCATCGTTGAAGGTGCCTATGAAGAAGGCGACCTTGAAGACAACGGGTAAGATGTCCGTACGCGCAAAGACGCAAGGTGATCTACAACAGGATTATGCTAACACCTGTTTGTCACTTATGTACTATGTAGCGTGCAATGTATTCAATATCACTCCAAACATTCAGACCTGCCGTATTTCTCTATATACAGCACGAAAGGCAAATGGTATTTGCTGGATGGAGTTCAATAGGAATAGATTCTCTACATTATATCTCTCGTCATTAGACCCTCTACTTGATATGATGGGATGGCCTAATGTTGCTAACTTAAAAGTACTGAAAACAACCTCCAAACTGGATAGCATGGAGAAGACAACATTTGAGAACCAAATAAAATCGCAGATTACTTCTTTGACGTAGAATGACACGTAAGCGATTAAAAGCAATGAACCTACTATTGATACTACTGCTATTGTGGAACCCAATAGTTTTATGGCTATACTACCAGAGTATGGTCATTGCTTTTTTGTTACCCTTGCTCTTTGTTATACACGGATTTACTATTTCAAAAATCCGTAGTTTAAGATTGAAAGTATGGGCATTCAACCTTGCAGCTATTGCGAGCATTCTTTTTCATGCAGAAGTAATTTTCACAATGGTGTATGCTGATAAAGATATACCAAACCTGTATGAACTGCATGGGAAATACTATTTCAACAAGCCTTATCTTGACCAACAGTTTAATGACCCGGAATTTGTAACACGTTACAAGACAAATTGCCAGGGCTATAGGATTGATGACTTAACCTCACAAGATCAGAAAATTGAGAAATGTGATTGGTTGTTTATCGGAGATTCCTACACACAAGGTGCTCAGGTTGAATACAATCAGTTATTCTCGTCATTGATTTATAAAGACTTTCCTGACAAAATAATAGTCAATGCGGGAATAAGTGGAGCTGGCCTTTATGACGAGTTGAATTATTTCAAGGACAAGGGTAAAGAGTTGTCGCCAAAGGTTGTATTCCTACAGATAGGTGCATTCAATGACTTCATGAATATCAAAGAGCATGTATCATCACTACAGGATTATATCATGGAGTGGTCGGCACTATACCGTTACTTTGAATATAATATTGCAAATAGTGATGAGCTTCCATTAGGCAGATGGACGGAACCGTTCTTCCCAAACAAGGAAGACAACATCGACAATAATATCTTCTTCAAGCAAACATCCGATTATAAAGAATCCGACAAAAGGGCTTTCAAAAATTGCATCACGGAGTTCAAGAAAGAGGTTGAGGCTGCTGGTGGACAGTTAGTACTAATCTTTATCCCTTCAAAAGAACAAGTTTCGCAAGAACTGTTAAAGGAGGTTTTGGATGCGTACAATATCGGCAAAGATGAAATAGACCTGACTATTCCAAACAAATTATGCCAATCAGTCGCAAATGATTTGGGAATGCAGCTTTATGACTTGACTGCTGAGTTCTGTCATTCAAAAACATTTCCATTCTTTGCACATGACGAACACATGAATGTAGTTGGACACCAACTAATAGCAGAAAGATTAGTCAAGGAAATGAGTTCGATAAGTGGTAAATATGAATACCAGAGCGAGGGTAATTTCCATGAGCGTTACCCAACGCTTCATGCAGATGGTACCATGGTGTATCAGTCTCAAACAGAGCACTATTACACTATAAACAGATTGAATATCAATAATGGCAATCGAGAAGAGTTGTGGAGAGGTGTTAGTGAACTTGTGCATCCTATGATTTCAAGCGATGGCAGATACCTTGTATTTACCGAGGGTGAACAAGAATCCCTTAATACAGATGTCGTTCTTTATGACTTCCTAAAAAACAATCAGATTGCTATAAACAAAAAACCAACAAAAGGTTCTATTCCTTGTATCAGCAAATCGGCAACAAAGATTGCGTTACCGTGCTGGACATTGGATGAAACAATACCACAGATTGCCATTTATGATATTGCCACAGGAAAACAAACGCAATTTAAGGATGGAGTAGAATGTTGGCGACCATTATTCTCAAATGATGAATGCTACATCTACTACATTCAAAAAGAAACGCATGATAGTCACTTCATTATTAAACAATATGATGTGACAACGGGTGAAAAGTCTATTGTATTAAAGCAACCATTCGATATTTGGGATATTGCGGTATCACCATCTGGAAAGTATATCGCATATGCAGGTAACAAGGACGCAAATTGGGATCTTTTTATATACGATACGGAACATAAACATAGCCGACAAATAACCCATACGATTGGAGATGAGTGGGATCCTGCTTTTGGTGTTTCAGATGATGAGCTTTGGTTTGCTGGTGTTTTCGGTTTCAATGACGGCATCTATCATGTTCGATTAAAATGACAAAATTATATCAGACAGTAATATGGTTGGCAAGTGTAGCTGTTTTGACTTGCTTCATCAAGATGTACGTCTTGATGTTCCTTGTTATGTCTGTTATAATCGCAATGTCCTCAAAACTCTTAGGAAAAAACAAAAGCAAGAACATAATTGTTACTGATATTTTCATTCTTGTTTCTGCTTTCTTTGCATTGAAAAGTTCGCATAGTTTGATTCTGCCCTTAGGGTATTCCGTATTTGCATTTTCTGCAATATCTTTGGTCGCAAACCAATATAGAGATTACAAGGACTATACGGTATTGGAGATTCTCTGTTACCTATTCTTCTTTCCAAAAATCTTTGCAGGCCCTATTGATAGAGTAGAAGATTTTGTCGGACTGCTGCGAGAGAAAAAGAAACCTGCATTGAACAAGCTATACCATCCGATTAAGATGTGTATTTTTGCGTGTTTCTATAAATACGTGATTGCAGATAGGATCTATTACCTGTGCAACGAAGAATACTATGGGTTGAATGAGATATGCAGCATCTTGTGTTATGGTGTGGCATTTTTCTTTGATTTCTATGCGTATTCAATTTTTGCCATTGCCTTTGGTAAATTGTTGGGCATAGATCTTCCAGAGAACTTTGATTCGCCATATCAAAGCAAGACGTTTCGTGACTTCTGGAAAAGATGGAACATCACATTAGGAACTTGGCTGAGGGATTACATTTACATACCGTTAGGTGGTAATAGAGTTGCGAAGAGTCAATGGGGCGTAAACATCTTGTTGGTCTTTATCGTTAGTGCAATTTGGCACGATTCTACAGCACCTTTCATTTTTTGGGGTGTAATTCATGCAATACTCCTAATAGCGGAACGACACTTCAGTATCAAGGGAAATAGATATTATGGAGTCGTTGTCTTTATGATTAGCATTCTGCTGTGGCAACTATTTGATGTTAACAGCATTGAGGATTTCTCATTACGTTTATTAAGGTGTATAGAATATCAACCATTTGACACAACTATCGTTATCGGTAGCATTGT
Source organism: uncultured Prevotella sp. (assembly GCA_946999025.1). Classification (GTDB taxonomy): domain Bacteria; phylum Bacteroidota; class Bacteroidia; order Bacteroidales; family Bacteroidaceae; genus Prevotella. The sequence continues at coordinate 8,501 of CAMQBP010000037.1, forward strand.
ATCATTAGGGGTACTATGGTTTGCTGATAGAGAGTCCATAAAGGCGGCCATATTCCAACACAGGAATACAGGTCGGTATATCTTGAAGGAAGTTCCGATAACGAGTATTATTCTTGTACTGGACATATTGTTTGCAAACAATCCAAGTATTAATTTCTTTTATATGAAGTTCTGATGGTTATATTGGGTATTACCGCATATTATCATGATTCGTCTGCTGCACTGATTGTGAATGGACGAATAATTGCTGGAGCGTTGGAAGAACGTTTCAGCAGGAGGAAGCATGATAACAGATTCCCTACCTTGGCTATTCAGTTCTGTCTGGAATACGCAGGAATATCATTGGATGATGTAGATGTTATTGCTTTCTACGAAAAACCTTTCAGAAAGTTTGAACGAATCTTGAAGGAAAGTATTATTTATGCGCCAAGAAGCTATGGACGTTTCTTGAAATCTGTACCGATATGGCTCAAGGAGCGTTTGAATATGCGTAAGACTATCAAGCAGGAATTGAAAAATATTTATGGCAAAGTCCAAGCAGACATCCGTTTCGTAGATCATCACCTGGCACATGCTGCTAATGCGTATTTCTTATCACCATACCAGGATGCTGCAATACTTGTATTGGATGCAGTTGGAGAGGAATCAACAACCTCTATCTATAATGCATCTGATGGAGAGGTCACGTTAATCCAAAAGCAAGTATATCCAAACTCTATAGGACTATTGTATTCTGCCTTTACATATTTATTGGGATTCAAAGTGAACTCCGATGAATACAAAGTAATGGGATTAGCACCATACGGCAACAAGGATTCGGAAGAGACAAAGCGTTTCACTAGAATCATCAAGGATAATCTGGTTGATGTTCATGAGGATGGAAGTATTGTACTCAATACAAAGTACTTCTTGTTTATGTATTCCGATAAGATGGTGGATGAACAGAAATGGGAAAGGTTGTTTGGTATCAAAAGACGAAACGAGCGTGAAGATATTACCTCTTCACACAAGAATCTCGCTTTGGCTATACAGTCAATCACAGAAGATGTAGTTTGCAAATTGGCATTAACAGCAAAGAAAATAACAGGTAAGTCGAATCTATGTGTCTCTGGTGGTTGTGCTTTGAATTGTGCAGCAAATGGTGTGATACTAAAGAGCCATTTGTTTGCCAACGCGTATGTACCTTATGCACCAGATGACTCGGGATGTGCTATTGGTGCAGCTTTGGCTTGTTCGCCAATGGTAGATAAGGAGATTAATGACTCGTCTTTCATTGGTCCTGGTTATGATAATGACCGTATGATTTCTGCAATTGAGAATAACGGACTACCATACCTTCATCTTGATGATAAACAATTATGTGAAGAGGTGTCAGAACTTTTGCTTGAGCGTAAGGTCGTTGGTTGGTTCCAGGGAAGAATGGAATTTGGACCAAGGGCATTGGGTAACAGAAGCATTCTTGCAGATCCGAGGAATGCGAATATGAAGGATAAGGTAAATTCAAAGATAAAATTCCGTGAGGAGTTTAGGCCATTCGCTCCTGTGGTTTTGGATAAGTATGCAGGTGAAATAATGGAACTACATGGAATGGAAAGCGAGCACATGATGTTCACATACACGATGAAACAAAGAGGATTTGATGCAATTACTCATGAAGATATGAGTGCAAGAACTCAGATACTACATAGAAATTACAATGAGAAATTATACATATTGCTCGAAGCTTTCAAGAAAAAGACAGGATGCCCGTTGTTGCTAAACACCAGTTTCAACGTAATGGGCGAACCGATAGTTTGTACTCCTGAAGATGCAATTAGGACTTTTCAGAACTCAGGATTGGATGCTTTGGTAATAGGGAACAACTTAATAATGAAATGATATGGACTTAATAAAAGAACTATTTATATACATATACTCACAACGAAAGTGGTGGCTTGCGCCTATCATTATTTTGTTGTTAATTGTAGGACTATTCGTGATATTTGCTGATTCTGCAATAGCACCATTTATATACACGTTATTCTGATGAAAAGGATATTTGAACATTTCAGGACTGTCGGGAAGTTCATAAACGAGATGGTCGTTAAGTTATTATTGACGCTTGTTTATGCCATCGTCATACTGCCATATCATATTTTTATGAGAAACAGCAAAGAAGACAGATGGATTACTTTCAATAAAACTTATAGTCAACAGGATTTTATGCATATGGGTTAAAAGTTGGAATTATGACAAGAGAACAAATAGAATACATCATCGAAAGAACTGAGCACTCAACAAAGGCGAGTGTTTATTATGATTGGTTTATGGTAGGCGTAATCGTGGTGAGCATCTTGCCTCTGATGTTTATGCAGACCTATACCGTGTTTAAGGTTACGGAAATGATAGCGACAGCTATCTTCGTTGGTGATTACATTTTGAGATGGATAACGGCAGACATCAGATTAAAGAAGGGGAAGAAATCCTTCTGGCTATACCCATTCACTTTTATGGCAGTCATTGATTTGTTGTCTATTCTTCCTGTAAGCTCGTTTTTTAATCCTGCGTTCAGAATGTTGCGTTTCGTCAGGTTACTCAGAATTATTCGCGTGATGAAACTGGCTTGGTACTCGAAACCAATTGCCACATTTGCGAAGATTCTGTACAAGGAACGTCACATCCTAATGTCCGTTCTAATCATCTCATTTGCATACATTTTCGTTACAGCTTTGGTGTTGTTCAATGTAGAGCCGCACGTCAATCCTCATACAGGCGAACAAACCTTCAACTCATTCTTTGATGCACTCTATTGGGCAACCGTAACGCTCACCACTGTAGGATATGGCGATATGTGTCCTGTTACGGACATCGGTCGTTTCGTCAGCATGCTTTCCTCCCTCTTCGGAGTAGCCATCATTGCCCTACCCTCAGGTGTTATTACCGCCAGCTATTTGGATGAGTTGAGGGATGAGAGAAAACAGTAATTATAGAAAACTCATTTTCAGGACTAAAATAAATATGAAGTGGTTATATTTTCTTGTTATAGTTGGATGTCTATACTCATGTAATAAGAAGGGGCGAACTACGTCTAATAATATTACCGCCCAAATTGACTCAACAAAAAATCATCTGAATGTGTCAATGGAGGAATCAGTTTGCACGGTCATAAAGTTTTTAGGACATGAAATATACATCAAGGATGACAATTTTCTACAAGAATTCTCTCGTATCTGTGTCGAGGATGACAATCTTTCTTTAGACAGTGTAAACCGAAATGTAACGATTTATGGTACAACCTTTCATATCAATGTCAATCATCATAGTCAAGGGTTTATGCTTATAACTTCTGTTCAGCCAGACACAAAACAAGTCAAGGGTTTATGCTTATAACTTCTGTTCAGCCAGACACAAAACAAATGCGAATTGTCAGAGATGCTATCAGCAAGTTCCATGGCGAAGAAAACTTTGAAGAAGACTACCATTACTCATGGCTTCCATATACGGACTCAACGAAGATTGGACAAAATTATCCTATCATTCACCTAAGAAGAGTTCGTTCTGAAGATGGTGGTACAGTCATAATTGTCAACTAAATGCACTGATTCGATCATAATGACAGCAAATTCTTTGATTAAGAAATCATAAAAATAGCAAAATTAACAAAAGTGTTGATAATCAATGGGTATATTCGACAGCTTATTCAGCAAAAAGAAGAAAGATTCAACCACACCAAAGGTGAAGGTTGAGCCAAATATGCATGACTATCAAAAAACTGTTGTCAGTGCAGAAAGCAGAGAATCGCTGCTGAAACATGCAGACACTGGTCGCCCAGTTGTGATTAGTGGCGGTGATTTCAGTAGCAAGACAGTTATTATTGTCAGCAAACCGAGCAAATACCCTAATCATACATTCGATGGAAAGTCTTATCCTGTAGTAACAGTGGACAGACTCACCATCGGCACATACGAGCAGGTGACATTCATTGGCGATATTCCACAAGAGGAAATCGACAGGCTCTATGAGATAGAGAAACAAAGGCGTGATGCAGCCGAGAAAGAAAAGGATGAATTTGACAAGAACCAATTCAAGGCTGAGTATGAACCACACAGATACATGCGTCCTGCAATTACCCAGACCAAGCGGTCGGATGCTCCGAAGCCTAAACCAAAGCCCATAATCAAGGAAGAAGAGGAAGAAGAGAAGTTCCCTGTTTATACACTTGATGCCGAAGGTAATATGATTCCTCTTGAAGAACCAGAGGAAAAGCCTAAGCCAGCACCCAATTCCCCTTGGATGACGGATGAAGAACTCACAACTTTCGAAGAATCAAGGAAGAACCAGGTCAAAGAAGCTCATTTTGACATGGAAGTTTCAGAAGAAGAAACCTACATCTATAAACTCAATCAACTGATAGCGTCGCTTCCAGAGTTCTATTTCTA
>CAMQBP010000038.1 GCA_946999025.1 uncultured Prevotella sp.
TTTCACCAATCTCAAAACCTTCTTCCTTGAAGCGTTTCAAGGCATAGCGAGTGACTTGCCAAAGATGCTCTATCCGCTCTGGTTCCTCCTGAATGATGCGCAGGGCCTCACGTGCGGCAGCCGTAGCGGCAGGCGTGTCAGACGCACTGAATATATAGGTGCGACAGGTATGGCGCAGATAGTTGATGGTGTCGCTGTCTGATGCGATGAAGCCGCCAATGGAAGCCAAACTCTTTGAGAAGGTTCCCATGATGAGGTCAACTTCATGGGTCAACCCAAAATGATCACAGACGCCACGACCTTGACGGCCAAAAACTCCCAATCCGTGCGCCTCATCAACCATGATGGAACAATTATACTTGCGTTTCAATTCGACAATAGCGGGCAAATTGGCCAAATCTCCTTCCATAGAGAACACTCCATCTACCACAATCAACTTCACGGCATCGTGGGGAAGCTTTTGCAACAGCCGCTCCAAGTCGTCCATATCGTTGTGTTTATAGCGCAGTTGGGTGGCAAACGACAAGCGACGCCCATCCACGATACTGGCATGGTCACGGTCATCACAGAGGATATAGTCGTTGCGACCCACCACCATGGCCAACACACCTTGATTAACAGAGAACCCCGTAGAGAAACACAAGGCCTCATCCTTTCTCACAAAGGTGGCCAATTCTTTCTCCAATTGTACATGCAGGTCAAGCGTTCCATTGAGGAATCGGCTTCCAGCACAGCCCGACCCATATTTGTCCAAGGCCGCCTTAGCCGCACGGATGACGCGCTCATCCCCTGTCAATCCCGTATAAGCGTTAGAGCCAAACATCAACACCCGATGTCCGCCCATCTCTACTTCCGTTCCTTGCTTACTGGTTATTTCCCTGAAATAAGGATACACGCCAGCATCCATGTATTTCTGAGGATCTCGATAATTTTTGTATCTTTCTTGTAATTGTCCCATTATATTTAAATAGGTGTCCTACCCAAAATGAATAACATAGGCTGCAAAGATATAAAATAAATAACATAAATTGTTCTTTTCTCAACTAAAAACATCGAATTTTAGTTTTTTACCAGATATAAACGGATATATTACTGGAATTGTCGTACATTTGCGAATCATGTTCGCATGAAAGAAAAAGTCATTTTAAACAACAGCGTTAAAATAACAGACAATACACAAGATGAAGAAGATAAGATTCATCATGAACCCCATATCGGGAACCGGTGACAAGGATCGCATACCCAAACTGATTGACACTACGCTCGACCATGAGCAGTTTGAGTACGAAATCATCACAACCAATCATGCTGGTCATGCCTCTGAATTGGCTTCTGAAGCCAAAGAGTCACATGTAGACATTGTCGTTGCAGTGGGTGGTGACGGCACCATCAACGAGGTAGCGCGCGCCATTGTGCATTCAGACACGGCACTGGGTATCATCCCCTGCGGATCGGGTAATGGACTGGCGCGCCACATGCTCATTCCAATGAGTATCAAGAAGTCCATCGAAATCATCAACAAATGCGTTATCCATGAATTCGACTACGGCATCATCAACGGCTACCCGTTCTTCTGCACCTGCGGCATGGGATTCGATGCCTACGTCAGTCAGAAGTTCGCTGAGTGCGGAAAGCGCGGTCCCATCACCTATGTTCAGAAGGTGTTGGAAGAAGGACTCAAATACAAACCAGAGACTTACGAAATTACCACCGAGAATGGCGTGAGCAAATACAAGGCCTTTCTCATATCTTGTGCCAACGCATCGCAATATGGCAACAATGCTTTCATTGCGCCACAGGCATCGATGAGCGACGGACTGATGGATGTGATTATCATGGAACCCTTCGACATGATTGAGGCTCCACAAATCAGCATAGACATGTTCAACAAAACGTTGGACAAGAATTCCAAAATCAAGACTTTCACCTCAAAGAAACTCCACATACACCGAAGCAAGCCAGGGGTGATTCACTATGACGGCGACCCCGTGATGACGGGCAGGGACATCGATATCGAACTGGTGGAAAAGGGTATCAAGATCATCATCAACCCCGATGCCGACAGGAGTCAGCGAAAGCCCAATGCCATTCAGAGCGCCGCTGCCGAGCTGTTCAACGAAATCAACGTGGTGCGCGAAGATATCTCCAAACAGACGCGCCACATACAGGCTTTGAGCAAAGAATTGCAGAACAAACTAAAATTCTGATGGCCACACGCGACCGCCACCACAGTCACGTGGTCGTAACGCCATCCATCCAAAACGGCATCAATCTGCAGGTTGATGCCGTTTTTGTTTCCAGTGGCCAAAACATGGCATGCACCTTCTTTCCGTCACGGTCTTTCTTTACAGATAAAAATTGTTCATTAATTTCGCATACCATTCAGACATTTCTCCCGCATCGTCAAACAGTGTCAGCGTCTGTTCATCCAGCTTTTCGGGACGGCGCTTCACCCATGCCATCAAACAGCGTTTGGGCGATTTGCGGGCAACCGTCTTCACCAAATATTTTTTTCGAAGATAAAATCCCGCAATCACAGCCGTAGTACTGAATTGCTCAACCGATTCTACCGGCAACACCACGCTCATTTCGCCCTCATTAGTAAGCAGTCGGTAGGCCGATTTACACAATGTTTCATAGGGAAGCGTGTCACTATGCCGAGCCATGGAACGCTTCGCATCCGGACTACGAAGGCCTTCCACGAAGTAGGGCGGATTAGAAACGATGCTGTCAAATTGTTTTACCGTTTCAAACTGCTGTAAAGCCACCTTCCGAACCCTCACCCTATCTGCAAATGGAGAGGCCTCGACATTGACTTCTGCCTGCCTGCAGGCATCACGGTCAATCTCCAAAGCCTCGACAAAGGAAGCCGCATACCGCTGCGCCATCATCAAAGCAATCAGTCCGGTACCCGTCCCGACATCAAGAATGCGCTGTCCTCCCTTGGCCCAGGCACCCAGCAACACGCCATCCGTACCCACCTTCATGGCGCACTGGTCTTGCCGGATGGTAAATTGTTTGAACTGAAACCACTCGTTACTCATGCTGCAAATTTACACAAAAAAGATGAAAAAGAAGGCTTCTCATGTTTGGAAATCATCGTCAAACATTCTAAAGCCATCTATCATGATAACGCATTGATTATCAATAACCTGTAAAACGAATTTCAAACTCATTGACTTTGACGCTCAAACCCATTGACTTTGATGCCCAATTCCATTGACTTTGGACGGCAAACTCAATGCTATTAAAAAATTCATGTCGTGCGGTTAATTCAACACACTCAAACTTTTCATCAAGAAAGAAGGGCAAGTGTAGCCGCTTATGACTTGGCATGATATTTGCTTTTTACCACATATTATAAATGAGTAATATAAATTGTAGCGGTGCAAAGACCTTCATGTCAATAAAAAGTAGTAACTTTGCACACCGATAACGAAAAGACAAATATGAGTAAAAAGAACAATCCATCTATTCAGATGATTGCCGATTTCGAAGGAGACATCTCAAATCTCTTTCATGTAGAAACAGAAGGCGACGTGCCCATCTTAGCAACACGCAACATGGTGATGTTCCCCGGCGTGCTCTGCCCTATTCTCATTGGTCGCGAAAACAGCCTGAAGCTGATTGAAAAAGCCAAGAAAGCCCCCAATACTATATTCGCCATATTCTGCCAAAGAGATGCAGACGTGGAAGAGCCGCATCAGAAAGACTTGTACGCATACGGTGTATACGCCCGACTGGTGCGCGTGCTGGAAATGCCGGGACACGGACAGAACGTCACGGCCATCATTCAGGCGATGGGACGCTGTAAGTTGGAAAAAATCACCAAGACCAAACCTTTCTTGCAGGGATTGACGACCATTGCCCCAGAAGTATTGCCCGAACCGAACGATGAGGAATACCAAACGGCCGCAGAGGACTTCCGCAAGCAAACTATCGAGTACATCAAAGAGAACGATGATATCGCCGACGAGGCACAATTTGCCTTGAACAACATCCAGAACAACATTCTGAGCATCAACTACATGTGCACCAACATGCCCTTCACCAACGAGGACAAGATGAGTATGTTGGAGGCCAACTCGATGAACGAGCGCATCATGATTTCGCTGAAAGTGCTGAACAAGGAAATGCAGCTGCTGGAGCTGAAGAAACAGATTCGCACGAAAACGCGCGAGGACTTGGACGAACAGCAGCGCGAATACTTCCTGCAACAGCAAATCAAGAACATCAAAGAGGAACTGGGCAACGGCGAGGGTTCGCCCGAGCGACGTGATTTGGAAGCGAAAGCCAAGAAGAAGAAATGGACAGCCGAGGTGCGGGACACCTTTTACAAAGAGCTGGAGAAGCTGGAGATGTACAATCCACAAAGTCCGGAGTACAGCGTACAGCTGAATTACCTGCAAACCATGGTCAACCTTCCCTGGGGAGAATACACGGCCGACAATCTCAACTTGAAGCGCGCGCAGCGCACCTTGGATCGTGACCACTATGGCATGGAAAAGGTGAAGGAACGTATTTTGGAATACATGGCCGTGCTGCAATTGCGTGGTAACCTCAAGTCGCCCATCCTGTGTCTGTACGGACCACCGGGCGTGGGCAAGACCAGTCTGGGCAAGAGCATCGCCTCGGCCATGAAACGCAAGTATGTACGTATCTCGTTAGGGGGCGTTCACGATGAATCTGAGATACGCGGACACCGCCGAACCTATATCGGCGCTATGCCCGGCCGCATCATCAAGAGCTTGCAGAAGGCGGGTTCTTCCAACCCCGTGTTCATCCTTGATGAGATTGACAAGGTGACGCAGAACACCATCAACGGTGACCCATCCTCGGCACTGCTCGAGGTTTTGGACCCCGAACAGAACAATGCCTTCCACGACAACTACCTTGACGTGGACTATGACCTGTCGCACGTGATGTTCATCGCCACGGCCAACGACCTCAACACTATTCCCCGCCCCTTGCTGGACCGCATGGAGATTATCGAGGTGAGTGGCTACATCACAGAAGAAAAAATTGAGATTGCCAAGCGACACCTGGTGCCAAGGGAACTCGAGAACACCGGACTGGACACCAACGAACCCAAAATCAAGTTCAACAAGGCATCACTGGAGAAGATTATCGAGCAATATACCCGCGAAAGCGGCGTGCGACAGCTGGAAAAGCAAATCAACAAGGCCCTGCGAAAGATGGCGTTCAACAAGGCCATGGACGGCGAGCTGACCTACACGGACATCACGCCCGAGAAGCTGGAGTCGCTGCTTGGCAAGCCGCCTTTCTATCGCGACATCTACCAGGGCAACGACTATGCCGGCGTGGTGACTGGCTTGGCATGGACCAGTGTGGGCGGAGAGATTCTCTTCATCGAAACCTCGCTGAGCAAAGGAAAGCCCGGCAAGCTGACATTGACAGGCAACCTGGGCGACGTGATGAAAGAGTCGGCCGTGATTGCACTTGAATACGTCAAGGCGCATGTAGACGCCCTGGGCATCGACTACCGACTGTTTGAACAGTGGAACATACACATCCACGTGCCGGAAGGAGCCACGCCGAAGGACGGTCCGTCGGCAGGAATCACCATCGCCACATCCATTGCCTCGGCGCTCACACAGCGCAAGGTGCGCAAAAACACGGCCATGACGGGCGAAATCACCCTCCGTGGCAAGGTTCTGCCTGTGGGTGGCATCAAGGAGAAGATACTGGCGGCCAAGCGCGCAGGCATCACCGACATCGTGATGTGCAAGGAGAATAAGAAGGATATTGACGAGATTCCGGAGAAATACCTCAAAGGTGTGGAATTTCACTATGTGGAAAACGTGCAACAGGTATGGGACTTTGCCCTGACCAACGAGCGCGTGGAGCATCCTGTGGACCTGACTATCCAGGAACTTCCCGACAAGACCTCTACCGACCCACACACCGTTCTGCTGTAAAGAGAAGGTAACATGACATTTGAACTGCAACATACAGACCCATCATCAGATGCACGGGCAGGCCTGATTACCACGGCGCACGGACAGATCAAGACACCTATCTTCATGCCAGTGGGAACAGCCGGAACGGTAAAAGCGGTGCACTTCAGGGAACTGAAAGAGCAAATCAATGCGCAAATCATTCTGGGCAACACGTATCACCTGTACCTTCGACCGGGACTGGACATACTGAAGGCCGCAGGAGGATTGCACAAGTTCAATGGTTGGGACCGGCCCATCCTGACCGACTCGGGAGGTTTTCAGGTTTTCTCGCTCACCGGTATCCGCAAACTTCGTGAGGAAGGTTGCGAATTTCGGTCGCATATTGATGGCTCCAAGCATTTCTTCTCACCCGAAAGCGTGATGGACACCGAGCGCATCATCGGTGCCGACATCATGATGGCGTTTGATGAATGCCCGCCCGGCGACTGTGACTACCAATACGCCAAGACAAGTCTGGCTCTGACACACCGCTGGCTGGACCGTTGCATCAAGCGATTCAACGAAACACAGCCGCTGTATGGTTACGACCAATGTCTGTTTCCCATCGTACAGGGAGCGGCGTACAAGGATCTCAGAGAGGAGTCGGCCAAGTACATTGCCGACAAGGGAGCTGACGGCAACGCCATCGGTGGTCTGGCCGTAGGCGAACCCACAGAGGTAATGTACGAGATGATTGAGGTGGTGAATGCCATTCTGCCCAAAGATAAGCCACGCTACCTCATGGGCGTGGGGACACCGCAGAACATTCTCGAAGGCATTGAGCGGGGCGTCGACATGTTCGACTGCGTGATGCCAACTCGCAACGGACGCAATGCCATGTTGTTTACCTACGAGGGCACCATGAACATGCGCAACAAGAAGTGGGAAAACGATTTCACCCCCATTGATCCCAACGGATGCGACACCGACCAACTTTGTACCAAGGCCTACCTACACCATTTGTTCAAGGCGAAGGAGTATTTGGCACTGCAGATAGCGTCCATTCACAACCTGGCCTTCTACCTCAGGTTGGTGACCGATGCGCGCCAGCACATCCAGCAAGGCGACTTCAGCACGTGGAAGCGGGGCATCATCGAGCAGTTAGGACGAAGAATTTAAGACGAGATGAAGAGTTTTAAGACCCGCAGACGACACCGACGATTGCTCAAGGCAGGCAGATGGATGAGACGGCACTTTGCATGGCTCATCACATGGATGGCATGGCTGGGCAGAAAACTGAGCTTTTTGCGCATTCTGAATCCAAACAAGTACATCCGAAGGATAGACTGGTACATCATCAGGAAATTCATTGGAACGTACATCTACTCTATCGCGCTGATTATTGCCATCGCCATCGTGTTCGACTTCAACGAGAACTTGTCAAAGTTCACCGAATACCATGCGCCGGCAAGAGCCATCATCTTCGACTACTACGCCAACTTCATCCCGTACTACTCCAACCTGTTCAGTCCGCTGTTCGTGTTCATCGCGGTGATATTCTTCACCTCCAAGCTGGCCGGCAACTCTGAGATCATCGCCATGCTGGCGTCGGGCATCTCGTTCAAGCGGCTGATGCGGCCCTACATGCTCTCGTGCGTGCTCATCGCATCACTGTCTTACTACCTCAGCGCCAGCGTCATCCCGCACGGCACCGTGATACGGCATAACTTCGAGAGCCTGTACCGAAACAGCAGGAAACAAACGGCTGCCGACAACGTTCAGCTGCAAGTGGCCAAGGGGGTGATTGCCTACATCCAGCACTACGACAACAAGACCAAGCGTGGATATGGCTTCTCGTTGGACAAGTTTGAGAACAAGAAGCTGGTGAGCCACATGACGGCGATGGAGATTCAGTACGACACCATCGCCGACTCCAAGTATCACTGGAACGTCACCGGATGGAAGATTAGGCAGCTGAGGGGTCTGCGCGAGCACATCACCAGCGGAGCCGACCTTGACACCCTCATCCAGATGGAGCCAACAGACTTGGTGTACTCCAAGGGACAGCAAGAGACGTTCACCAGCGCGGAGCTGAAAGACTACATCTCCAAGCAGGTGGACCGCGGATCGGGCAACGTGGTGCAGTATCAAGTGGAGTACCACAAGCGCATAGCCTCATCGTTTGCGTCGTTCATCCTCACCATCATCGGCCTGTCACTGTCGGCCAGGAAACGCAAAGGAGGCATGGGACTGTACCTCGGTCTGGGGCTGGCACTGAGCTCTTTGTACATCTTGCTGCAAACCGTTTCGGCCACCTTCGCCATCAATGCCAATGCACCTCCCATCCTGGCAGCGTGGATTCCGAATATCGTCTTTGCCTTGGTGGCTTACTTCTGTTATCGCAAGGCACCGAATTGATGAGGGTAAAAGTGAGTGAACGATAACATGACACGCACCCTTGGCACGGCGAATCTACACAAAGAAATTAACCGTCTTGCATTCACCTAAAATCATGTGAATGGCAAAGGACAAATTGAAAATCAGAAAAAATGAAGTTTGAAGAATTAGAATTAAACAATAACGTATTAGACGCATTATACGACATGCGATTCGACACCTGCACACCTGTACAAGAGAAGTGTATCCCCGAGATACTCAAAGGACGTGACGTGCTGGGTGTGGCACAGACCGGAACTGGAAAGACGGCAGCTTACTTGCTGCCCATCATGAGTAAGATAGACAGTGGCAACTACCCAGAAGACGCCATCAACTGCCTCATCATGTCGCCAACGCGCGAACTTGCTCAGCAAATAGACCAGGCCATGCAGGGCTTTGGCTATTATCTGCAAGGCGTAAGCAGCGTGGCCGTGTATGGCGGAAACGATGGAAACCGGTACGACCAGGAGCTGAAGAGCCTCCGCATGGGTGCTGACGTGGTGATTGCAACGCCGGGTCGCTTTATCAGTCACATGAGTCTGGGCAACGTAGACCTTAGTAAAGTGAGCTTCTTCGTTTTGGATGAGGCCGACCGCATGCTGGACATGGGCTTTTCGGAAGACATCATGACCATTGCCAAAGGCTTGCCGAAAACATGCCAAACCATCATGTTCTCGGCAACAATGCCTGACAAGATTAACGAACTGGCAAGGACATTGCTTAAAAATCCCGTTGAGGTGAAACTGGCTGTGAGCAAACCTGCCGAGAAAATCAAACAGACTGCCTACGTATGTCATGAGACTCAGAAGCTGGGCATCATCAAGAATATTTTCAAACAAGGTGACTTGAAGCGCGTTATCATCTTCTGTGGAGCCAAGCAAAAGGTGAAGCAAGTGAGCCAGGCTCTGCAACGCATGAAAATTAACTGTAGCGAGATGCACTCTGACCTTGACCAGGCTCAGCGCGACGAGGTGATGTTCCAATTCAAGAGTGGACAGATTGACGTGCTGGTAGCCACGGATATTCTGTCAAGAGGCATTGACATCGACGACATTGCCATGGTCATCAATTACGACGTACCTCACGACGCTGAAGACTATGTACACCGAATTGGCCGTACAGCCCGTGCAGACCGTGACGGAGCGGCCATCACACTGGTTAGCAAAGACGACATCTACTACTTCCAACAAATAGAAAAATTCCTTGAAAAAGAGGTGGAGAAGGTTGAACTGCCGGATGACCTGGGTGAGGCACCTGCCTATGCAGCTGATGGAAAACCACAGCGCAGACGCTCCTCAGCGAAATCGGTTCGCAGGAAGGATCGCGACCAAACGGCTCACAAACGTAAACCCCGTCGCACCAAAAACGAGCAACAACCCAAGAAGAGGGATGCAGAAAGTGAGCAAACAAACGAAAAACAAACGCAAGAACGCAGTAAGACAGCAGAAAAACAGCCTGCAAAGAATCGCCAAAAGAGCAACAAACGCAACAACAGTAGACGTACTGAGCAAAACAACACTGACGGAGCTGGGACACAACGTAAAAAGCAACGCAATGACAAACGACAAGCCAGCGACAACAAAACAGGCGACAAACAGGTGCAGACGCAAGCCAATACGAAGAATAAGCGCCGCAGAAAACCAAACAACAACCGTAATACGCAGCGCGAAGACCCACACAATGGCAGAAGGAAGTTTGAGCCTGCAAAGACCGAGACCAAACCAGAGAGTGGCATTTCAGCCATCATCAAGAAGCCGCTGAAATGGCTCAAGTCGCTCGGAAAGAAATAACCGAATGGGTGACACCCAAGAGATTCCATCCTTCAGACCGTCTATTGTGACAATGAACAGAGGATGACGAAGATGAGAGGAGAATGTATCAAGCTGACATACTCCTCTCATTGTTTGTCATCATTGATGGAATAAAGTTCGTTGACTTATTCGCGTTCATCGCGTATTCCGCGTTATCGGAAACGTTTTGTTCAACCTTCTGGGCTGGTCATCAAGTGAATGAGATAACAGCCAGTCGTAAGTTTGCTGCTTATAAAATAGTCTAACGGGACGACCATGGTTCCATCCTTTCACCCAATCGAAACTCAGCAACTTGTCCTTCCCTAACTTTTGTAGATAATCAACCACCCGTTTAGATTCACTGAGTCTCACATCCCGATCTGCAGTGCCATGCACAATCCACAACGGAAGTTCGCCCAATCCAGACAAGTCTGCTAAGGTGGTCCCTCCACAAATTGCCAGAGCAGCTGCGATTTTATTTGGGTACGTACCCACAAAATCCATCGTTCCATAGCCACCGAGACTCATTCCAAGCACATACACACGGTTGGAATCTACGGGATAGTTTTCTATCATCCACTCTAACAAATTATTTAGTCTCTTGGGATTCCACGCTCCACCTGAATTCTGTGGGGCCACAACCATCGCAGGGACTGACGTACCACGCTGAATGGCATCGAGCACACCATACCGGCGCACGCGGTTCATGTTGTTACCACAGAGACTGGCACCATGAAGAAAAATGATTAACGGCATAGGCGTGCCCTCATTGGAATATTTTTCAGGGGTGTATACCCAAAAGTTATAGCTGTCGGCAACGACATTTCGTTTAGCCTCCAACTCCCCACCATCCCTTAGCACTAACGCATTAAGATGAAGAGAACTGAACAACAGGAGGAGCAGGAAAAAATATTTTCGCATGTATAGTCTTGATATTGATGTTGACTTTGAAAAGGATGTAGTAATTTTCATCAGCAAAAATAGTAAAAAGTTGACCAACATACTGTCGCTACCTTGTTGTAAAATCACAAAGAGCGTTAATTATCGTACATGCCCTGCCACATGATTCATACCCGCCGTGCGGACGTGCAAATGTAAATCTTTCTACCAAGTACGTTTCAAGTCTGCATGAAAACATCAAGCAGATGACAGGCGAATGGACACACACAAGTCGTTGTTCAAGATCCTGACTGAAGATGTTAAATATGTTGATTGTACGAAACTATTCACTTTATTATTTGCTTTAAACACTTAATTTACTTATATTTGCACAATAAAATAACACTATTAATATACCAAGGGAAAATAAAAGATTTTATTATATATTAAAATTATAATAACTATATATCTTAATAATTTCAGACGAATATATAAATATTTTTATTATCTTAAACAGTTATTGCTAACGAATAAACAGTTAAAGATTAATACTTAAATCAGATTGATAAACATGAGAACAAATATCCTGTTAAAGAACAAGAGATTTCTTTCAGTAGGTATCATTTTGTTACTTGCAAGTACACTCACGTCTTGCGCATCACCAGATTCATCAAATGACAAGAATGACAAAAACATTAGTTTCAAAACTAAGCCATTTGAACGCGAAAAGAACGTATTTCACCATACTGTACCTCAGCACACGGTCTTAATATATAGTGGTGGAGCTCATCGTCCTTTCCAATGGGATTCGGAACATTTTGATCCTTACTTGGCTGGTAAAGTTGATGGTAAAGAAAAGTGGCTGTTCGATGGGTTTCTATTTTTAGAGATATTGGACGGCAAAGGGCGCGGATTCGCTTCTGGTTATCAGAAACAAGCAGCGAGGAAAGAAGAATGGGAGAAGCTGTTGACTGGCTACTTTAAGAAAGGTAATGCCATTGCTGCGCTGAACGAACAGGCAAAGGCGGTCAAAGATCGAATAGGAGCAAGCAAGGCTGGGAAACGGAAAGTAATAATGGTTATTCCAGAGCCCATCCCTAACCAAACTGATTGGGGTGAGATTAATGGCAAGAAAGTGGTCTTCACGGACCAAAACGACCGCTTGTCTGCGTGCAAGTGGTACATTGATCGAGCAGAACAGTTGTTTAAGGACAGCCATTTAACCGAATTGGAATTGGTTGGGTTTTATTGGCTGGCTGAGGAGGCAACCAATACACGCCACTTGGTGAATCAAGTATCTGAATACCTTGACAAGAAAGGATACGACTTTTATTGGATACCCTACTTTTATGCTGATGGATACAATGAATGGCAACATCTGGGATTCAACGTACCCTATTATCAGCCAAACTATTTTTTCGACGAAAAGCATCCTTACAGCAGGTTACAAGAAACGTGTGATAGAGCGGCCAAATATGGCATGAACCTCGAAGTGGAGTTTGATGACAGAGCTTTGGCTTCACAAAAAAACTGGGGATATCGTTTAAGAGACTATCTGGATGTATTTGAGAAAAATGGTGCGTTCAATTCATTGAAAATCGCTTATTATCAAGGCAATGATACCTTTTACAAATTAGCGAAGTCAGATCATCCAGCAGATCAGACACTATATAAACGACTGGTGAAACTCATTGCAAAATGATAATCGATATCATCGCACATGAGATCAGCATATCTTGAGGAAAATAGATTAGAAAACGTAAAGACATTTTTTTATCATTCATTATTATCAATAGTTCGTTAAAATTTGAGTATATGGCTACGCAGCCTTAGGCTGCCAG
>CAMQBP010000039.1 GCA_946999025.1 uncultured Prevotella sp.
TTGCTCAATCCCGAAAGTGACTCCTGAAATTCAAACAGGTCGTGACTGCGATTTTATGAGTAGTATTTCACCTCGATTCTTGAATGTTTTAACATCCAAAGGTTGTCATTTTGGGCGAGTTGACCAAATTTTATACAACATAAATAGTTAATTTTCAGATAGTTATAGTTAATTAGCAGACCCTAATCATAAATCCATAGGGCGTCCTTGTTTTTTTTGTTGACACATGAATTATCTACATAAGCGCTTGATAAAATCGGAGAACGAGTAAAAAAAATTACTTTATTCTCACAAAGAAAACCTTATTTATTTCTGTCGGTTTCTTGTAAGTTTTTTGCGGAGTTGGGGAATTTATATATATAATCGTATCCCCATCGTCAAATTCCCCCAATTGATCTATAATGCCATTATGATAGACAATTTCATTCCATTCATTCATTCCTCCAACCTTCCATGTTCCTACAGTATCAGCCATAAATGGTACGGAAAATGATAAGGAAAATGTCATATCAGAATTAAATATTAATCTTAAATTATTATATTTTTCAATAGAATCCTTATAAATTTCAGAATCAGTATGATTAAAATCTAATTTATAAATTCCTACGATACTATTTATTTTATTGTATCTATAATTATAATCAGATATGCACCAATATAGCACATATCCAATTATAAAAAAGAAGAATATTATAGCGGGTCTTTTCATTTTGGGTTCTTTATATAGGGCCTGCTAATTAGTTGAAAAACGTCTGGCACTAATCTTTGTCAGAGGTTATGATTTGGCCCAACTCCTGATAGAACGTCTCCACCTCGCCCAAATAAGTTTTCAATATCTTCCCATCGGGACCTATCAGCACCTTATAAGGATAGCCTTTCACCCTATATGCGGTCTCGACCTTCGCATCGGCGTCTCTCACCTGCGACCACGGCAACTGGTATTTCTCCAAAGCCTGTTTCCATTTTTCGGCTTTGTCGTTGCAATCGATGCCCACAAACTCAATACGGTCTCCGTGTTGGGCATAGCATTCTTTCATTTTGGGAAA
This sequence comes from uncultured Prevotella sp., assembly GCA_946999025.1. GTDB lineage: Bacteria > Bacteroidota > Bacteroidia > Bacteroidales > Bacteroidaceae > Prevotella. The sequence continues at coordinate 1,047 of CAMQBP010000039.1, forward strand.
TCCCTTGATGCACCATGTGCACCATGAGCCCCAGAAGTCCAGCAGCACATATTTGCCCTGCAGGGAACTGAGCGTGAGCGTATCGCCCTGCGGCGTGGGGAGGGAAAATCGGGGGCCATCGCACCTACTTTAGCCGTGTCAGCCACTTCTTTTCGAGCTTTCCTCATCATGGCCATCCGCTCGAAGGCTTCCTGCCACATATCCAAATATCCTTTGAAACGACCGTTGCGCACTGCGGGACTGAGCTTACGTATGACCGGAACCACACGGTCCATATTCACGTCAAGCACCAAAGTCGCCGTGGCGTCCTCGTCGGGATGCTGTACGATGTACTTCTCCACCACAGGGTGCATGCGCCGATTGATGTCACGGTTGGCGGCTTTGCGTATGCTGTCGAGCCGAACGGCATTGTCACCGGCAGCCACTCCCGCCTCATACACTTTTTTGGCGATGTCAAATTCCGTGTGGAAAGGCCTTCCCACGTCAATCACTTTGGCGTACTGCTGATAGAATGCGCTGCCCGAAATGCGGACGCTATACTCGTCGATGAAATCTCCTTCTATGTTGACAACTTCGTCGGGGACAAAGAAAAAGTACATGACCTTTTTGGGACTGGATTTCAACCGAAGACTCCCTTGGTAGGCCTTGTCTATATAAAGCGAAAAATTAAAATGGCCGTTGTTGACGGGCGTAGCAAAATTGATGATTTTCTTGTCTGGATTTCGCTCTACATACTCCACGAGGATGGAGTCGTTTCCAACGTCGGTCAGTGCGCCGCTCATTGTAAAATTGCTCTGTGCCGAGGCCCCTGACGAAAACAGACACGTTGCCACCGACAAAATAAAGAATTTCAATTTACATGCTCTTTTCATATTATTGGGATTTAAAGTTGTTTTCCAATGTTTCGGCAAGCAGCCTCATTCACGACAAAATTCGGCAAAATAGTTGATTTGTCAAAGTGTTTTCGTTTTGCTTCTTTCATGTTTTAACACCCAAAGGTAGTCATTTTTGGAGAATTATACAAATATTAAGATGTATATATCAAAAAGGTAGATTCAACTTCAAAATTCTTTTCATCCCGCACGCGAGGGATGGCAAGTCTGGCTTCTTGCATTATGCACGCAACTACCTGAAATACAACACGTTGACAAAAATCCAGAAACCGCCTTTCAATAGCATGGAGATTGGAGGACAAAGGCATGGAGATTGGCGGGTAAAGTCAACGGGTTTAGCGGGTAAAGGCATGGAGATTGAAACCCATCGCCCATACGTTAGATGATGACGGAAGCGGAAGGGAGCGGAACAGCTGATGGCATGCTTTGCCTGGAAGTGACAAATAATCGGCAGGGCAAAGCATAATTCATGAATTTTTTACTAACTTTGCAAACAGATGGCTCGAGCCGGAAAGGCAGCTGGCAACGGCCCACAACAATGATTTTGAGACAGTGAAATTCAGCGAAGTAATCGGACAGGAAGACGCTCAGGCGCGCCTTTTACAGCTGGTGCGCGAGAACCGCGTGCCCCATGCCATCATGCTTTGCGGTCCGTACGGCAGTGGCAAGTTGGCCTTGGCCTTGGCTTTCGCCTCCTATTTGCTGGGCGAACGCAACGAAGAGGGGCAATCGGTGCTGAACAACGACCATGCCGTGACCAATGCCGAGGCCATGCTGCGCAACTGGGAGCATCCCGATTTGCACTTCACCTTCCCCGTGATTCGCCCAACAGGCACCTCGTCTGACCACAAGATGGCGAGCGACGACTTTGGCAGGGAATGGCGCACGCTGCTCAAAGAAGGTGCTTATTTCAGCATGGATCAATGGCTCGACCGCATGAAGGCCACCACGCAGCAAGCCCAAATATTTGAGGCCGAGAGCGATGAGCTGACCCGCAAGCTGAGCTTGAAATCGAGTCAGGGCGGTTATAAAATCTCCCTCATCTGGCTGCCCGAGCGCATGAATCAGGTTTGTGCCAACAAACTGCTCAAGCTACTGGAAGAGCCGCCGCTGCAAACCCTGTTCATCCTGGTGTGCGAGGAGCCCGAAAAACTGCTCGAGACCATCCGAAGTCGCGTGCAACGCATCGACGTGAGGCGCATTGACGACCAAGCCATCGAGCAGGCGTTGGTAGAAAAACGCGGACTGGAAGCCGACATGGCGCACCGCATAGCACGCACGGCCAACGGCAACTGGCTGAAAGCACTGGAGACGCTGGATGCTGACAACGAGAACAGACAGTTTCTGGAAACGTTCAAACAACTGATGCGACTGGCGTACATGCGCAACGTGAAGGAACTGAAGAAATGGACTGAGGGCGTTGCCGGCTACGGACGAGAGAAGCAGCGGCGCATGCTGGACTACTTCAGCAGAATGGTTCGCGAAAACTTCATGTACAACTTCCGCCTGCCCGAGCTGAACTACATGACGATGGAAGAGGAGGATTTTGCCAAGAACTTCGCCCGATTCATCAACGAAGCCAACGTCATGGAGATTGAAGAACTGTTCGCCTCGGCACGAAGAGACATCGGACAAAACGCCAATGCAAAGATTGTTTTCTTCAACATGGCGCTGGAAATGATTGTTCTGCTCATCAAAAAATAACAATATATACAAGATTGTCGTCCACGAGAAGGCACACCGCCGACAACCGTGACAGCGGCATTCTTCCACTCAACTTTTACACAATGGATTACAAAAATATGAAATTCAAGATAGCCAACGGGTGTGACAGAGGCCTTTGCCGCCACTCGTGTGGCCGCCAAGACAAGCAGTTGAACACCTATGACTGGCTGGCCGACATCCCAGGCAACAACCTGACGACCGACTTGGTGGAGGTTCAGTTCAAGAATACCCGAAAGGGATATTTCCACAACGTGAACGGGTTGGACCTGAAAAAGGGCGACATCGTGGCCGTGGAAGCCAATCCGGGACACGACATTGGCGTGGTGACGCTCACCGGAAGCCTGGTGAAGCTGCAAATCAAGAAGGCCAATTTAAGGTCGCAAGATGAGATTAAACGCATCTACCGAATCGCCAAAGAGGTGGACATGGAGAAATACAGGGAGGCGAAGGCTCGCGAACACGACACCATGATACAGAGTAGAAAGATTGCGAAGGATCTTGGTCTGCAAATGAAGATAGGTGACGTGGAGTATCAGGGCGACGGCAACAAGGCCATCTTCTACTATATCGCCGACGAACGCGTAGACTTCAGGCAACTTATCAAAGTGCTGGCCGAAACTTTCCACGTGCGCATTGAGATGAAACAGATTGGTGCCCGGCAGGAAGCAGGGCGCATTGGCGGCACCGGACCATGTGGACGAGAGCTTTGCTGCGCCACCTGGATGAAGAATTTCGTATCGGTTAGCACCAACGCGGCGCGCATCCAAGACATCTCGTTGAACCCACAAAAGTTGGCTGGAATGTGCGCCAAACTGAAATGCTGCCTCAACTATGAGGCCGACGACTATCTGGAAGCCAGCCGAAAACTGCCCAGCAGGGAGATTGTATTGCACACAGTGGACAAGGATTATTATCATTTCAAGGCAGATATCCTCACAGGGATGGTGACCTACTCTACCGAAAAGAACGCTGCCGTGGACCTCGAAACGATTGATATCCAACGCATCCAGGAAATCATCGAAATGAACAAACGGGGCGAAAAACCTGCTTCGCTCTTGAATGATGGGCAGAAGAAAGAAGAACCCAAGCACAAGGATTTGCTTGCCGGTGCTGACATCAGTAGATTTGACAAAAACAAAAACCGAAAGAAAAGGCCCAACACGGAGGCTTCAGATGGCAATGCAAGAAGGGCAAACAATAACAATCGGCGCAGAAACAACCAAAACCGCAGGCCGAGAACAGACCGAAACGACAATCAAGAACGTCAGACAGATAATTGATAGGACATGAGAAAGTTGGGGGTAGCACTCATCCTTTGCATCCTTTTTGCAGCTTGCAACGAAAAAAAAGTGTATGACACCTTTCATCATACACCGCTTGCAGGCTGGGAAAAAAATGACAGCCTGGCGTTTGATGTGCCCAAGTTGAAAGCGTCGGGACACTACCAATCGGCGTTGGCGCTGCGAATCAACAACGAATATCCTTTCATGGGACTCACGCTCATCGTTGAGCAAACCGTTCTTCCGGCGCATATCAAACACGTCGACACGCTCAATTGCGCACTCATTGGTGCCAATGGGGTGCCCAAGGGACAAGGAATTGGCTACTATCAATATGCGTTTGACATCACTTCGATGGACTTACACGAAGGTGATTCGCTGCACATCAGCGTTCGTCATGACATGAAAAGAGAGATTTTACCAGGCATCAGCAACGTTGGAGTGAGCCTGACGAAACGGTAAAGGGTTTGGGGTTTTTGAGCCATCGGTAGCTTAGGTGTGCACCAAGTTGCGCCCCGCGTCTATCCTGAGGAAGATGAATAACAGGAGGGTGAAGCCCCAAAGCGACGAACCGCCATAACTGAAAAACGGCAACGGAATGCCGATGACAGGCGTAAGTCCTAACACCATGCCCACGTTGATGAAGACATGGAACAGAAAGATACTGGCCACACAATAGCCATAAATGCGCCCAAAAGCAAACGGTTGGCGTTCGGCCAGCTTGATGAGTCGCAAGATTAACGCCAAGAAAAGCACCAACACGCCGGCAGAACCAATGAATCCTTCTTCCTCTCCCACCGTACAGAAGATGAAATCGGTGTCTTGCTCGGGTACAAACTTCAGCTTGGTTTGGGTTCCATTGAGGAATCCTTTCCCCCTTAGTCCGCCCGCACCAATGGCAATCTCACTCTGATGGACGTTATAACCCGCACCGGCCACATCTTCTTCCAGCCCCAACAGCACGGTGATGCGCACGCGTTGGTGCGGTTTCATCACGTTATTGAGCACGTAGTCGGCCGAGTAGAAGAACACGATTGAACCAACAGCAAACAAGGCGATGTAGAGATAACTCCTCATTTGGCTGGCCAGCCAACAATAAGTCAAATAACCAATCAGCACGATGGACACGATGAGCTGCACCCAGACCACGTCAAAGGGAAGCACAAACTGCGCAAAAAGCAGCGAGAGAGCGGTGACTCCCAAGCAAACCAACAAGATAAAACGGGCTTGTCGCTTATCCTTACAGTAGAGATACACCATCGAAGCCGAGAACAACTGTACCAACAACAGCACCATGAACTTGCCCGCAGAAACGGGTAGCGACCACAATGCGGTATCCTCATACTTGATACCTAACACGAAATAAATCACCATTGCCACGCCTGTAAACAACACACTGCCTGGCATTCCCTCGCGATAGAACATCAGGAAGAACGATAAATAAACCAAGGCAGAACCTGTTTCTTTCTGCGCAATGATGAAGAGCATGGGCAACAAGACGATACCAATGGCGATGGCAAAGTCTTTCCATTGATGAATATCAAATCCATAGCGCCCCATAAACTTCGACACGGCCAACGCTGTTGCAAACTTCGCAAACTCTGCGGGCTGCAATCTAATCGGTCCCAGCACCAACCATGAGCGCGAACCCTTGATGTCATGCGGATTGAAGATGGTGGCAAAGAGCAGCACGAGGAATGCAACATAGATGATGTACGAGAACATATCGTAGAATCGGTCATCGAGTAAAACCAGCACCATGCCTAAGAAGACGGAGGTGGCAATCCACACAATCTGCATACCCGACCGCGTACTGAGGCTGAATATATCGGTGTCGCCATAGGTATAGCTGGCTCCACACACACTGAGCCACCCAAAGATGAGCAGCGCTATGTAGATGAGAATGGTCCACCAGTCAAGTGAACGAAACACTCCAGAGGGTTTATCGGTTACTCGAGCCATATCCTATTCGACGATTTTGCATTGTTTTTGCTTTTGCTTCCGATGCCGGAGAAAGCTTTCCTTTAATATATTGTTCCATCATGAGAGAACCAATTGGCACACCAAAATCGGCTCCAAATCCGCCATTCTCCACATAAACGGCGATGGCTATCTTTGGATTGTTCATCGGAGCAAAGCCCATGAAGACCGAATGGTCGTGTCCCCGATTCTGCGCCGTACCTGTTTTTCCGCACACAGCATAATCAGCTCGGTTGGCAGCTCGGCAGGTTCCGCGCTCAACAGCCGAACGCATTCCCGCCACAACATATTCGTAAGCCCGCTTGTTGGCCTTGGTGTAATGGCGGCGAGTGAACAGGGTATCGAGCGGTTCGCCTTGCACTTTGCGCACCACATGCGGCACATGATAGTAGCCTCGGTTAGCAATGGTTGCGCCAAGATTGGCTATTTGCAAGGGAGTGAGGTTCACTTCTCCCTGTCCAATGGAGATACTAATGATGGTTAAGCCATTCCATGAACCATGATAGGCTTTGTCATAGAAAGCCGAATTGGGTATCAATCCGCGCTTTTCACTTGGCAAATCGATGCCAAGTTTATAGCCAAAGCCCATGCTCACCATGTAGTCGCGCCAAGTGTCCATGGCGGTTTGCACGTTCTTGTATTTGCGTCGGTTGCCTATCATATAGTACAATCCCCAACAGAAATAAGCGTTGCACGACGTACTGATGGCCGGTACGAGTGACAAGGGTGAGGCATGACCGTGACAACCCACATGAAGTCCGCGGTAATAGAATCCGCGATGGCAGGCAAACGACGTGGAGGGAGAGATGATTCCCTCTGAGAGATAGGTCAAAGCCTGCGTAGTTTTGAAGGTTGACCCCGGTGGATACTGTCCCATGATGCTTCGGTTCAGCAGCGGTTTCCATTGGTTTCGCTGCAACGCATGATGAACTTTCCCCCTTTTCTTCCCCACCATCCAACGCGGATCGTAGGTGGGTGACGATACCATGCATAGCACTTCGCCCGTGGAAGGCTCAATGGCAACGATGCTTCCTATCTTTCCTTGCAGCAATCTCTCACCCAACGCTTGCAGATCAAGGTCGAGAGATAGGGTGAGGTTCTTGCCTGGAATGGGCTTTGTATCAAGCTCGCCGTGTTGATAGCTCCCCTGAACTTTGCCATGTACGTCACGCAACAAGATTTGAACACCCTTCTGTCCACGCAGCTGTTTCTCGTAAGAACGCTCTACACCCAGCTTTCCTATATAGTCGCCAGCTTGGTAATAATCATCCCCTTCGATGTCACTTGGCGAAACTTCGGCCACATCTCCCAACACATGTGCTGCGTAAGGATATTGATATTGCCGAATACTTCGCTTCTGAACATAGAAGCCTGGAAAGCGATACATCTTCTCTTGAAACACGCTGAACTCTTTGTCGCTCAACTGACTCATGAAGAGTTGTTGCGTAAACCGCGAATAACCGGGGTTTTTGTTTCTATCCTTAATCTCGGCCATGCGCGCTTTAAAAAAGTCTTTGGTAATGCCCAAGGCTTCGCAAAACTCGAGGGTGTCAATCCTGTTTTTCTGCTCATTCATCACCACCATGATGTCGTAAGCAGGCTGGTTGTACACCATGAGTTTGCCATGGCGATCGGTAATGATGCCACGAGAAGGATAATCTATCTTCTTGAGGAAGGCGTTACTGTCGGCATTCTTCTTATAATCATCGCTTAACAACTGCAAGGTGAACAGACGAATGATATAGATGACCACAATCACGATGGCCACCCCGGCTATGACATATCTACGTTTTTCAAGATTATAATCCTTCATTCATCCGCAACAAAAGCCTCATCAACCCACTAACTCTTCCGCATGTTTTCTAAAGTGAGCAGCAATATTAATGTCAGTACCGTGCTGCCGACCACGCATTTGAGCCATTGCATCCAATTAAAGAAGCTGAATGACTCGAGTGTGAAAAAGACAATGCAGTACAAAAACACCAGCAACAACGCATAATTCAAGAACGATGCCACGCCCAACGACCGCATGGAAGGCTGCAAATCATCAGCACTCTCGCGCGGCAAGAACAACATCAGCACGTAAGGTTGCAGCAAACCGATGAACGTCATACTGGCTGCGGCCAAGCCAGGGGTGTTTGAAAAGATGTCTACACATAAGCCCCCCAAGAATCCACAACACAAGATTGCCCACTTAGGGAAGTTGCGTCGGAAGAGCAACATGACGTAAACATACAGCAAAGGGGTGGCGAAACCAAAGAGATGGATATGGTTGAACACCAACACTTGCAGCAACAAGAGCAGGACAAAGAACGATATTCCTTTCAACATGTCTATACTCATATCCAAAAACTTTAATTATCTTTCACTTCCATCGAATCTCGCGCAGCCCTCATCACCTCAATTCGCTCTTTCATCAGCGTGTTGTCAATGACTGAAACATCACGCAATGTAGCGAAATCGGTGGCGAGTTGAACACACAACCGATACGAAGCGCCATCAGGAGAATTGTAAACATGCAAAATCTTTCCCACCAAAATGCCTGGCGGAAAGACCGATGAGTAACCACTGGTTACGATGTTTTCGTGCAATTTGAAGCGCGCGTGCCGCGGAATGTCATCCAAAAAGGCCTGATCGGTGGAGCCTCCACGCCAGTTGAGAAAACCAAAATAGTCGCGATTCTCAATCTTACAACTCACATTCGACTTTGCGTTGAGCAGCGGAATCACGACGGCATAGTGTGACGAAACCAAATAAACAATCCCCACAACGCCTGTCCCACTGACCACACCCATGTCTTTTCGCACACCGTCAACCGAACCCTTATCAATGGTCATCAGGTTGTTGACATCCTTCAAAGAGTTGCTCACCACCTTGGCGGGAATCTGCTTAAACTGGGACAACTGCTGTGTGACATCGGCCTTGACGTATGATGAATCCTTCGTCACGGCCGTCAGCTTCTCTGAAAGCTCTACAACTTTTTGCTCTAAAGCCAGATTTCGTTGGGTCAAATGCTGGTTGACCGTGGCCAATGAGAAGAATTTTTCCAATTGCGAACTCCACTCATAAACCTTTCCCGTCACCACATTCGCGGACGAGAACCACACGCTGTTCTGGTAATTGTTGTACCTGAACAGCAACGTAAAACTGATAGCTTCAAGCAATATAAAAACAAACCAATGGTGGTGTTTTGCAAGAAACTCAATGAGATTCCGCATGCATACAATTGATTTTCAGTGTCACAAACCCTTAACCGTTATCTCATCAAGAACGAGAAGCGGTCTACATTCTTCAAAGCGATGCCTGCTCCCTTTGCCACACTGTGCAATGGATCTTCTGCAATGTGGAAAGGAATGTTGATTTTGTCAGTCAATCGCCTGTCAAGTCCGCGCAGCAAGGCACCGCCACCACTTAGATAGATGCCATTTTTCACAATGTCTGCGTACAACTCAGGCGGTGTTGCCTCCAATGCAGACAGCACGGCATTCTCTATTTTGGCGATGGTTTTATCCAGACAGTGCGCTATTTCTTGATAGCAAACAGGCACCTCCATCGGCAAAGCCGTGATGCGATTAGGTCCATGAACAACATAATCTTCAGGAGCCTCTTCGCCCAAATCGGTCAAAGCAGAGCCAACGTGAATCTTGATACGTTCTGCCATGCGCTCACTGACCTTGACATTGTGCTGCCTACTCATGTATTCCTGGATGTCGGCCGTCAAGTCATCACCGGCCGTACGAATGGAGTTGTTCGACACGATGCCGCCCAACGAAATCACGGCAATCTCGGTACTACCGCCACCGATGTCCACAATCATGTTGCCTTCCGGTGCCTCAACGTCGATACCGATGCCAATGGCGGCCGCCATCGGTTCAAAAATCAGGTACACATCACGACCGTCGGCATGTTCGGCCGAGTCGCGTACGGCGCGAAGTTCCACCTCGGTACTGCCCGAAGGAACGCCGATGACCATGCGAAGTGACGTTGAGAACAAGCGTCTACCAGGCCTCACCATCTTGATTAAGCCACGCATCATCTGCTCGCAGGCCGTAAAGTCGGCGATTACACCGTCGCGCAGCGGACGAATGGTGCGAATGTTGTCGTGCGTCTTCTCGTACATCAACTTTGCCTTCTCACCCACGGCAATCATCTTGTCGGTGCGACGATCCAGCGCGACAACCGACGGTTCGTCAACCACAATTTTGTCATCACTGATGATGATGGTGTTGGCGGTACCCAAGTCCATTGCTATTTCTTGGATAAAAGAAAAAAATCCCATATCTGTTTATGTTTTATTTTTAGGCCTAAATGCCGACACGGAGCCACCTCCTGCCAGCCTATATCTTCTTTATTTTGCAAACCATTGGTGGATAGCCGTGTCATAGTGACTGCTCACCCCAAAGGCACGCTCGGCAAACTGCTTTCGCTCTTCGAGCGTGGTTTGTGCGCCATTCTTGTCAAGAATGTCCTGCAACATGCCATATTCGTTCTTACTGGGCACGATAACCACATCGTTGAAGTTTTTAGCACCAGCCCTGATCAGGGAGATACCCCCAATGTCAATTTTCTCAATGATTTCTTGTTCTGAAGCTCCACTGGCCACTGTCTCCTCGAAAGGATAAAGGTCAACCACCACCAAGTCGATTGCCGGGATGTCATATTGCTGCATCTGCGCACGGTCGCCCTCGTTTTCACGACGGGCAAGAATGCCGCCGAACACCTTGGGGTGCAATGTCTTGACGCGTCCACCCAAGATAGATGGATAAGATGTCACGCTCTCCACCGTTTGACATTCGTAGCCCAACGACTCGATAAACCGTTGTGTACCACCTGTAGAAAGGAATTTTACGCCCTCAGAATGCAGCTTTGCCAACAGCGCCTCCAATCCATCTTTATGAAAGACGGAAACCAACGCTGTTTTAATTTGTTTTACTCCAGCCATATTTTTATGTGTATTTGGCCACAAAGTTACGAAAAACCCTTGAATGAACCGCATCAATGATTGTAAAAAACGTTATTTTACACAGAATACGCATGGTACTTTCAATAAAAAAGGGTTTTTGATGTGAAATTGAAATTCGCCACGAAAGAAAAAGTTATGCGAATCCTTGGTGCGACCCTACACTGCACGCCCTATTCGCCTCATTTCACCCGTGGGTCGCCCAAGTTTTTGGGGAGGATTTTCACATTCGAGGACCTGGGAGCGTAAACTCCATGACTTTGGTGCGCAAACTCAATGACTTTGGATGTCAAACTCAATGACTTTGTCCTTCAATCTTTATGCTTTTGGAAAACTGTTCTAAACGCCTGGGAAACAAGAGAATACAAGGTCCGAGTTCGTAAGCGGACCATGAGGGTACAGCCGCATGACAGTTTTCCGCCACAAGTCAGTTTATCATAAAAACACGCTGCCCCACCTTGTTTCACTTGGCAGTATCGATGAACTTGAAAAATCGGCCACCAGCCAGGAAAACAAGATGAGGCAACGCTCTAATTAAAATTCTAATCAGTCTTTAGACGAAGGTCTATCAAAGTCCACGAGCCTTCAACAGGGCCTTGGCATCCGGAGCTTTCAAGCCTGTAAAGTCGCAGAACATCTGCATCAGGTCGCCCGTATTGCCTCGGCTGAGCACCTTGTCACGGAAAGCCTGACCTACCTCTGGTTTCAGTGGGCCATGCGCCTTAAAGTAATCGGCCACGTTAACGGCCAGCACTTCCGACCACAGATAGCTGTAATAGCCAGCCGCGTAGCCGCCGCCCCACACATGGTTGAAGTACGAGGTAGAATAGCGTGGAGGAATCTGAACGTTGTACAGTCCAATTCCTTGGAGCGCCTTTGTTTCAAACTCGCCAGCCTTGTCGGCCGCAGGGATTTGCGATGAAGCCATGTTGTGCCAAGCCAAAT
>CAMQBP010000040.1 GCA_946999025.1 uncultured Prevotella sp.
GTGTCAGCCCTAAATTATTTTGTTTAATAAAGTTTTACCGGACAGCAATATTTTAAAATGAAAAAGTCGTGTTTTTTCTTAGGATTGAAAGCACATTATACAAAATGAGCCGTTTTCACTTATTTGCTAAAGCATCATAACGTTTAGATGTAAACTTGCTGCAATTAGAATTTAATGTGTATCTTTGTGTAATGAAATACATTAAATATGACAAATCTTGAATTGAATAGAATAGACTAAAAGTTGTTCTTGTAGAAAAGCAGCGGACGAACAAATGGTTGGCGGAACAATTAGATAAAGACCAAACAACCATATCAAAATGGTGTACCAATTCAAGTCAGCCAGACTTAGACAATCTGATGCGGATAGCCAAAATATTAGACGTGGAACTGATCGACTTAGTAATGTTTGAAGAATTTAAGCACGAGACAGAATGAAAAAAGAAGAAATACAGACATTGTTCTTTCAATTTGAACAAGTATCATGTGTTACAAATGACATAGAATGTTGGAGCGCAAGAGAATTATTTTCGTTATAGGGATATACCCAATGGCGTAATTTCTTGAAAGTCATTGATAAAGCAAAGGAATCGTGCAAAAATGCAGGTCATGATATAAAAAACCATTTTGCTGACGTCAGCAAAATGGTTGTACTTGGTTCAGGTGTTGAGCGTCAGATAGGTGACATCATGCTTACGCGTTACGCAACATATTAAGAAAGTGAAACCTACTGCAAGGAGCGGCAACATAAATACTTGGAGAAATGGTTCAATTCTAAAATAAAAACCAAGATGACAATACATTTCAGTATACACTACGACGGAGAGATATTCGTCAATAGCCATACAGATCTTATGGGGATAACCTATGTAGGTCCTATGGGACTGTTAAAGCAATTAGAATTAAGAGCTGGCTTGCATACAGAAGTCAAGTCTGACGTTGAGCGTGAAGCAGAATACCTTAATGCCATGACACCATGCGTCAGCGGCACTATGTTCGAAAACGCTTTCAATGTTGATAAGATTGGCGTCGCAGGTAAGCTACTTGGTTGGCGTGATAATCTGATAATGGCAGGTTGGGACGGCGTATGTGACGATCAGCGAGCAAAGAAGTTGACTGTTTTGGCAAGTATCGAGCAAAACTTCCATTCAAGTGGCATAGCGGACGCTTGGGTAAAAGTTCGGGATGCTTACAAATCTGCAGATATGCTCAGCGACCGTGTGGATGAAATTGTGGTAGATTGCCCTTGGAGTGAGATACCATTCATTATCCAAGACACACTTGACTCTATTGGTAAGAATGGAGTCAAGGTAACAAAGAAGGTTCTTGAAAATGAGGAACAAGCAAAACTCGACTCTTCAAAGGTGAAGGTCGTAGATTTTGAGGATATCAACGATGCGTACGAATGGTTCGCTCAGATAGAGTCTATGCCAAATGATAGCGTGGTCATTAATCGCGACAACGTGTTCCTTAATCGTGTACTTTACACTTGGGACAAACCGCTTGTACACTCATCGCTCACACAGACGAATCCGCAGTTATTGCAATTCTTCAAATTAGGTATGAGTATCTTCTCTCGTCCTCTGAACATACAGAACCTCATCTCCTATCTCCAGTTACCTATAAGTCCCATACCCAGTGCTCTTAGATACAAGCTCTCAAAGATGCTCCTCAAGCATGGCGGCTTCGGCGATAAAACAGAGAGAGAGGATGGAGAAGTACGTGATGACTGGGAGCAGACCCTTCATGATTTCGAATTTGTTAATAAGGAAGGAAAAGCCACTCCGCAAGCCAGAGCGAAAAAGATGGCATTCCTTTCCCCAATCCGTAATGACTATGCTGATGGCATCAGCAAGGAAGAACTGATGGGCTATCTTGACTCTCTTAGCAAATGGGCAATCGGCCATTATGCCGATGCTGATCTTGCCGAGGAGAAGAAGGCGCAGTTGCATGAATTACAAACCTTCATTTCGTCCTTCAAGACCTCTTTGCAAAGTCTCTCTGGCGAAAAAGTGCAGTATAGTGACATTGAGAAACTCGTACTCCAGATTTATCGTCCTATGAACTTCGCCCTAAACCTGACAGAGAACGGAGCGTTCTGCGTGGTCAATGATGTAAGGCAGATAGCTTCACCTGCAAAGATAATTCTTTGGCTTGACTGTCAGGATGAAGATGGAGAGAATGATCCATACGATTTCCTAACACAGTACGAGAGGGAATATCTCTGCGGTCATGGCGTCAAGTTACCGGATTTCGCCAATCATCTCTCAATCTCACGCAAGGAGCATCTTCACATTCTCTCACAGGCAGATACTGTTATTCTTGCGCACTCTGCTTACAATGGAACTACACGACTCGGGGAACACAGCATGATTGCAGAAGTCCGCCATATAGCTGGCACATTGCCGACTTGTGATAAGAATTCTCTGTTCCCTATGGTTAAAACACGGCAAACGACTGCAGAGGTGGATGGCTTCACACCGGTTGCATCACTGGAATTGGGAGCAATAGATTATAATGGGAGAAAAGAAAGCAATTCCTCTCTTGATACGCTCATACAACTGCCGTTCAACTATGTTGTACAGTACGTAGCAAAGCTCAATGAGCCAAATGAGGAACAGTTGAAAAACACTCACATCACACTCGGTCTTGTCGCTCACAACTTCTTTGAGCATATCATTGGTGATGGTAAGGCAGACCTTCAACTGATGCGCCGACTAACTGAAGACGAGTTTGAGCAGCGACTTGAGAACTCCATCGATGCGACAGGCCTCATTCTGCGTCTGCCAGAGAATACATCTTCACTCGGTGAGTACCGCATCCACCTCAAGAATAGCGTGCTGAGTCTTATAGACATTATGGATTATTTGCATCTTACCCCTGTAGGATGTGAGGTGTCTCTACCAGACGAAGACAGCGAGAAAAAACTTGAATTAGAAACCATCGGCGACTTTAGTGCACGCATTGACTTCCTCCTCAAAGATGTTAGTGGTCGGTATGTAATTTTCGACTTCAAGTGGTCGTACAGCCAGTACTATGAAAAAAAACTTGAAGAGAATACCGCAATTCAGCTTGAACTGTATCGTGAAGCGGTGAAACAAATGTATGTTGGCAAGGATGTTGCAGCTGTAGGTTACTACATGATGCCACGCAAGCAACTCATTACAAGCGATTATGATGAGATTAGTGATAGCAAACTCATCAAACATGTAGATCTTGGCAATGTATCAACTCCTCTTATCCAGCAGATAAAAAACTCTTACGCATTCCGTATGGATGAGATACGACGCGGTCATATCGAAGAGGCTGAGACGATGGACATAAAGGAAATTGACAATTGCTATCATGCAAAAGAGGATGAACTGGGACTCTGCCCATTGTCTGTGACAGAGAAGACAACGGGTCGAGGAAAATCCAAGCAGCTCATATCTGTTACAAAAGATTCTGAGCATGTATTCAACCCTTCTAAAAAGTTTTCTTTCGAAGACGAGAAGAAAGAACCATGTGAGATAGCAACTTCACACGCAATACTTAAAGGACGACTGAAATGAGAAACGTAACATACATCAATGCTGGCGCAGGCTCGGGCAAGACATATACTCTGACAAAAATATTGGCAGAGAAACTTTCAAGACAGGAGATAAAACCTTCCGAAGTGATTCTTACGACATTCACAGAATTGGCTGCGGCAGAGTTCAAGGAGAAAGCCCGTCAACAGATTCTGTCTACTGACAATATGGAAGTTGCTTCACAGATGGACAGTGCTGCTATAGGAACAGTTCACTCTGTAGCTCTTGGATTCATCAAGAAGTTCTGGTTTTTATTGGAATATGGTGCCGACATTCAAACAATTTCAGAGCGTGATGAAGATTTTTACATGAGCCAGTCGTTAGCTCGTATTGCCAGTATGCCTGAACACAAAGCTGACTTGGAGAACTTTCGCAGGTTCCGTGATTTCTTTGACATTCTCGACTCTTCCAATCATCCCAACCATCTCTTTTGGCAACAGCATCTTAACGCTGTGGTCGAAAAGATGGAGTACTATGGTGTTGACGCTGTTGAGATAAGTATACAGAAGAGTATTGAAACGCTGAGAGCTGTTTATACGGGAAAGCCTGTCGACTATCATTTCATCGCTTCTGCCTTAAAAGAATATGGTAATTTCTGCGTGACAAAGTTTGATGACGGACGCTCAGGAACCAAAGCGCATGAACATGATGATGCAGTTGCCAAACTTCTTCGTGAAAAAAGAGACCAAGACTGGCTCATTCGTGTAAAGACACTGATGAAAGCTCCTTGCTGTGAAAAAGCAGCAGAACAAGCTTGTGCGAACTTTACAAATCTAAAAGACCAGCTGTCCGTTGCCGATACATCTGTCGATGCACTTGCCATACTCGAGCCATTCGTAACATCTGTATTCCGTCTGGCAAAAGTTTGGCGTAATGATTTTATAGATTACAAGCGAAATAACCATATTATTTCTTACAATGACATGGAGCGAATCTTCTTACGTCTCTTGACTGATTATGAGGAAGTACAGGATTATGTGCATTCTCACTATCGTCTGGTAATGGTCGATGAGTTCCAAGATTCCAACCCAATTCAACTCAAGATTTTCAACAAACTTTCCGAGATTATTGCAGAGGCCAACGGACACTCATACTGGGTAGGCGACCCTAAACAAGCTATCTATGGATTCCGTGGAGCCGATACCGACCTTGTAAATTCTGTAGCAGACCACTTCACATTCTATGATGATGCAGAAATCCATGAAGAGGAAGGTCCACGCAATCTTGCCACAGGACGCCTTGTAGAAAGCTGGCGTTCCAGGAAGCAACTTGTTGACTTGGTCAATGCCGTATTCTATGAGCCTTTCCAAAATGATGGTATCAACGAACTGTGCATAAAACTCGATGCCCACTTCAAGGATGATGACCTCAGTTCCGATGCCATTGTTCATTGGGAATGTGATGATAGCATCAAGAATCAGCAAGATGCGGCTAATGCGTTGGCCTTCAAAGTGAAGGAATTACTTGAAAGCGGAATGCAAGTTCACAGGGGAAAGCGTGACGAACCGACTACAGATATTTCTCCGCGTGACATTGCCATATTGTGTCGTAAGAATTCGGCATGCAGGGAAGTAGTCAAGGCTCTCCGTAAATATGGCATTCCTGTCTCTGAAGCCGAGGATGCAATCATGCAGCGCATAGAGGTACAGCTTGTCGTTACTCTTCTTCAGTTTGTTCAAGATCCAAAGAATAAGCATGTCTTTGCAAATCTTATGCGTCTTCTCTGGGGCAACACTACAGAAGAAATCCTTCGCAATCGCATAGACTATGTCTTGGAACATACTGATTCTGATGGAGAATTCGATGCTGCCAATGACAACTGGCAAGATGATTTGGAATTAGTAAAGGACTTGCTTAAGCAAAGAGAGCGTATTCAGCATCTATCAATACCTGAGATGGTGAAAGCCATTATTTACGAGAGTAATATTCCAGCTCTTACAGCACGCTGGGAAAACGAACAGGTACGTCGTCAAAACCTCTCCACAATACAACATCTTGCAGATGACTATGACCAGATGTGTCTTCAGATGGGACTCGGAACGTCCATCAGCGGCTTCATCTATTATCTAAACAGCATTGAGCCAGACAAAGAGAAGGACAACAAGTCCGACACCGTTAAGGTGTTCACCTATCATGGTTCAAAGGGACTTGAGTGGCCTGTTGTCATTATGCATGGACTTGGTGAGAACGTCCTAATAGATGCAGACTTTACAAAGAAATCTTTCATGAAAGTACGTGAGGTGGTTATGAATGACAATGCAACTGAGGAAGACCCATTTGCCAAGGAGTACTATCTGCACTATTTTCCCTTCACTCTTAGTACATTCAATAATAATCCTACCTCAACCTTGCAGGACAATATCAACGAGCTGGATTTATACAAGAAACTCAAGGAACGAACTAAATCTGAAGAACGCCGACTGCTATATGTTGGAATGACGCGTGCCAAGGATTGCCTGTACACCTTTGGATACAAGGGAAAATTTGATTGGCTTACAAATGCCGGTGTCGTATCATCCTCTTCTGACAATGTTTGGGGAATTTCTGACTATGGCGTTACTCCGATAAGCATCAGCAAGCCGGAAGATTCTAAAGAAGATAGCATGGCCCAAACCTATACTATCGTCGAGAAACCTACTACTCACAGTGAAAGAGAGAGAAAATTCCTTTCTCCAAGCAAGATAACAGAATTCAATGGTTACATCAGTCATGAGTCATGGAAAGAAAAAGGAACTTCCATCGAAACAAGAGGTTGGAATAAAGACAACTACGCCACCATCGGCACGTGTATACATGACATCTTTGCCATCTATCGACAAGGACATGACGAAGACAATCGTAGAAAAGCATTGAACGTAATCGGCGGATATGGGCTGTCCGATATACTTGCTGGGCATGTGGATGCTGTTCTTCGTTCTGCCGACTGGCTGTACAACCAGTTACAGCAACACTTTCCTCAAAACGAGGGAGACTGCATCTACAACGAATATCCGTTTGAGATGACTCTTCCTACCGGTCAGCATCTTCGTGGGGAAATAGATCTGCTGTGGTTCTATACAGACGATAAAGGTCAGCATTGCGTTCTGGTTGATTACAAGACATTTGGCGGTGTAGCACTCAATGATCACACGACTACTCATTATGCACAGTTATCAGCATACGCAGAGGCATTACGTCATAAAGGCATTGATGTAGCCCATGTTTTTTTATACTATCCTGTTTACAGTACGTTACATGAATTAAAATAACGTTCAATGAAAAGCTTAAAGTATATATTTTCACTATTATTGCTGACAACGTCCATTCAAGGATATTGCCAGCAGATGTATAACCGTTCGGGTTCTCTCATAGGACGCTACGAGAGTGGCAAGATATATAATCGCTCGGGTTCCTATGAAGGCAAGGTCAATTCGGGGTGTTTTTATAACCGATCCGGGAGCTATGTCGGCTACGAACGTGACGGAAAGTTCTACGACCGATCGGGCTCTCGCATCGGTTATACAAAGGCTGGAAAATTCTATGACCGCTCTGGCCGATACATCGGCTACATGAGTGACAACAACGTCTATAACCGTTCTGGTTCACTGATAGGCAGAGTCAAGAAGGTGCCAAACCTAATCGTTGCCCTCGTCTATTTCTATGGCTATTTTCCGTTACGTTGAATCCAAAATACAATAAAACAAGAGAATCATATGCACCAGCGACTGGCACTTATGTCATAGCGCAAACAGTCATATAGCAATAATAACCCCAAAAATGCCAAGGCGACAAATCTTTCCTCAATCTGCACTTTTTGTTGTGAAGATAGAAAACAAACATTCTGATAGATATACGTATACCCGTTTTTCTTTACTGAAAAATAAAAGCTATCTTTGCTTCAGTTTTAGAAAGAGATATTTAAATATTCACTAAAAACAACTATATTATGGCTTGGATACCTTGTCAATGTTGCGGTCAGGAGCTCCCTGAGCACTGGAATTGGTACGTATGTGACAAATGCGGTTACCGCATCTGCCCATCATGTTTAGCAAAACATTCTGGACGTTACGGTGCCGGATATAAGTGCAGCCAGTGTGCATTCGGACACATGCAGCGCAAGTAACAAGAGTTATTAACCCTTAAATCCATAAATAAAATGGCTTTATACAGTATTGAAAATGATACCTGTCTGGGTATCTCGCACTCAGGTGCAGTGAACATAGAGAGTGAAGGTTACGTAGAGCTCTCAGATGAAGAGGTAGCAAAGATTGTTGACCTCATCAGACAGAAGAAAACGACGAACATCAGAAAACTGGGACTGGAAGAGAAATATCCGGACATCTATGAGAAACTCCGTGAGGCGTACTACGATATGGCTTACAGTGAAGAAGAACTTCATTGGCTGTGGGAAGGATACAATAACAGATACTTCGAATATAATGTAGGTGAGCTGATGGATTACTGCGAAAAGAATTGCGGATTCCACGTTGAGCTTGATGAAGAGGACTATATTGAGGACGGAGAAATTGACAAGGATGCTCTTGAAGAAGACAAGTGCGAGGCTTTCAATGCCTGGCTCGATGATTATGTGACTGGTCTGGAAGACGACGAGGTGAAGGACTTCTTCTATAACCATATGAATGCAGGATTAGAACTCGATGATGTTCAATATTCGGTTGAGATTCCAGGTGCCATAATCAAACTTGCTGAAAAAAAAGACTGACGATGGACGAGGAATTTATTGAATATATGAGACACATGAACCAGATTGGGGCATGGGAGACCTATGGAAAGGATGCCATCGCTGTAGTAAGTCAGGGAACTCCGGGTGAGTACACAGATAACCCGATTGTTAAGGAATACGAGGCAAAGGGCTATAAGCTGAGAGATGCCAACATATTCGGACAAGGCTATGAAAGTGGCGAGATACTTATATTCGCAAAGTCAGAATGACTTATTCAGAGTAGATGCTACGAAGCTTTATCGTATGGTAAGTGGTTTGAGAGCGTGTTAGTATTATTTGTTTTATCACGATTTGTGATAAAACAAATAATACTGTATCTTTGCATAAGAATGAATAAGAAAAATAAACCCAAATCGGTCATTAGAGATTTTTCTGTGCAAAAAGTCAGATTATAGCAGACTGTGCCATCGTTATAGCATCTGTATACTAACACAATATGCATCTTTCGCTCTATTTCAAGACAAAATGAAAGCGAAATTTTCTAATAACCGATTTGGGATAAACATAACACTTACACACTTTTTCATATATGCAAGATATAAATATCTATACCGGCGTTTACGAACAGATTATTAACCGACTCTTCAAGCTGAAATTGAACGAGGTGGATGCTAGACGTTTTTATATAGGCAAGAAGCAAATTTCGAAGGATGATGCTGTAAATATTCTCAGCAAGTATCTGCAACACCTTATCGAGGTGGCGTTTGCCGGCACGCCCGATGATCAGGTTGCCGATAAATATACTGATTTTATTAATTCTGTTATCAGGATATTAGGTCGTGAATTCAACGTGGATGATACTGAGCTCGACCTTATTGACGCTCAGAATAGCATCCTTACGGCTATCATAGATCGCACAAACTACGAATATCCCGACATTGAGCAACACCTGAAAGCCATTACACCAATAACTTCTCTCAGCCGGAGCACCTTGTTCTTCGGAGGCGGAGGTCCTGCCGACATGGAGAGCGAGCTCAACCGTGAGATTCTTTGTGCCGACGAGATATGCTGGGTGGTGTCGTTTATCAAGACAAGCGGACTTAATCTGCTTTGGAACAGCTTGCGAAAGTTCACAAGCGGGGGTAAGAAGCTGCGCGTCATTACAACCACCTACACGGGTGCCACGGATTACGATGCTATTGTACGACTGGCTTCCTTGCCTAACACGGAGATTAAGATTTCGTACGATGGAACGCAAGACCGACTGCATGCAAAATCTTATATTTTCCTTCGCAACTCGGGTTTCCATACGGCTTATGTCGGTTCGAGCAACCTCTCGCTTTATGCTTTGAAGGATGGCAAGGAATGGAATTTCAAAGCCACTCAGTTTGAGCTGCCTCAGGTAATCGACGAGGTGCGCTATTCGTTTGAGGCTTATTGGTGCGACGCTACATTCGAGGATTTCATTCCTGGCATTAGCGACGAACGCCTGAAAAAGGCTTTAGGAGCCGATTGGGAAACACCCTTGCTCGATTTCTTGGCTCTCGACCTTATGCGTGCCAAGGACTATCAGAAGGAGATGTTGGAAAAGCTGGATGTGGAGCGAAACGTGCACGGCCACTTCCGCAACCTTGTGGTGGCTGCTACCGGCACGGGAAAGACCGTTATTGCCGCTTTCGACTTCAAACGCTACCACGAGGCTCATCCCGACTGCCGTTTTCTCTTCATCGCCCATCGTCAGGAAATCCTTCGTCAGGCTATGCACACCTTCCGCATAGTGCTCGAAGACCCCAACTTCGGTAGCATATGGGACGGCAACAACGAGCCTTCAAGCTATCAGCATGTCTTTGCAAGCAAGGACACGTTGCGCAACCGACTGGACAGTCTGAAGCTTACCGAGGATTACTACGACTATATGGTTGTAGACGAGGTTCATCACATCGTGGCTCCAACCTACGTAAAGCTGATGACCTACTTCAAGCCCCACATTCTGCTTGGTCTTACAGCAACGCCTGAACGTACAAACGAGCAGGAGGACATCACGGTTTTCTTCGACGGACACATCTCTGCCGAAATACGTCTTCCTGCTGCATTGAACGCTGGATTGCTCGCCCCGTTCCATTATTATGGCATACCGGATAATGTGGACTTGACGGAGGTGAAATGGAGCGGACACGGCTACGACATCTCCGAACTATCGCGTGTCTACACTCAGAACGACTTCCGTACTGGCCTAATTCTTAAGAAGATGCAGGAGTACATCGGAAACAGCCGACTTAACAAGGTTCGGGCGCTTTGCTTCTGCGTAGACAAAAAACACGCTCGATTTATGAACGCCAAGTTTACGGTTGCCGGATTGCATACAGACATGCTTACAAGCGACGACGACAACCACCATCGCGCCCTCGTAAAGAAGCAGCTTCAGGCAGGGAAGATCAACTACCTCTTCGTAGTAGACCTTTTCAACGAGGGTGTGGATATTCCAGAGGTCGACACGATTCTATTCCTTCGTCCTACCGAGAGTGTCACGGTCTTCCTTCAGCAGTTAGGCCGCGGACTCCGTCTGCACAAAGGCAAGGATCATCTAACGGTACTCGATTTTGTTGGCCATTCGCGTGCCGAGTTCAGTTATAAGGACCGCTTCGAGGCCCTTATAGACCGACACTCACGCAACATCAGGGCAGAGATTGAGGGAGGTTTCACCAATGCGCCGTTCGGTTGCAAGATAGTGTTGGAAGAAAAAGCCAAAGAGGAAATCCTTAACAACATCGACGGTTATCTGCGCAGCCTTAACCGAAGCCGCATTGTCAAGGAGATTGCCTCCTACCACAAAGTATGCAACGGATTGTTCTCGCTTAAGGGATTCTTAGCTTACAGCCATATTCCTTTCCACAAAATCTATGGTAGCCTTACATGGGGCGAGATGTGCCAGATGGCTGGCGTCCGAAGCGAGGTATCGGCACATTCGGCACAAATAAAGTTTGCCGTTACGAAGAAATGGCTCGCTACCGACTCGTTCTCTTACTTCACCCAACTGCTGCAGTTCGTAGAAAGCGATTTCCGTTGCGACACCCGTACTTTCTCCGAGCAACAGAGACGTTGTGCCGTGATGCTCTATTACGACTTGTACGACAAGGCGGGCAATTACGCCAGCATCGAGGAGATGTTCCGCGATTTAGCTTCCGACCAACTATTCGTACAGGAGTTGCGCGAGGTGGTCGATTATCTGCGAGACAGATGTTCGGCACCTGAGAAGACGGACAATTCGGTATACAAGGAATGGAACCCGCTTCGTCTGCATGGCGTCTACTCCAAAGCCCAGATACAGGCAGCGCTTGGACTTTCCACCTTAGAACGCAAATCGCCGTCGCGCGAAGGCGTAGAGCGATTGAAGGGTATCAAGCTTGAGGCGATGTACGTAGACATTATCAAGAAACGCGAAGAAGGCTCGATGACAGCCTATAAGGACTACGCCCAGAACCGCGAATTCTTCCATTGGGAGACACAAAACCGAGTGCGCGAGGGCAGTCGCGAGGCAGAGGCTTATCGTAACGGCGAGAATAACATGCTCCTCTTCGTTCGCCAGCAGGTGGAACATCCCGACTACGGTTGCCGTATGGGATTCACCTATCTCGGGCAGGTGACGATGAAGAGCACAGAGGGCTCAAAGCCAATGCAGATAGTTTGGCACCTGAACACACCAATGTCGGAAGCCACCTATGCATTTGCAAGTCAATATAAAGCTATTGGATAATTATGAACGTTGGAGAAAGAAAACACATAGATGTGGTTGGCGCCATAATCTGTGACGGCAACCGCATATTTGCCACTCAAAGAGGATGTGGCGAATGGAAAGACTGGTGGGAGTTTCCGGGTGGAAAGATGAAGCCTGGCGAGACGTCCGAAGCTGCCTGCAAAGAGAAATACGCGAGGAGCTGGCAACATAAATCTCCGTAGAAAACCTCCTTACCACAATAGACTACGACTACCCCAACTTCCACCTAACCATGCATTGCTATCTCTGCAAGGTGAAAAGCGGCAAGCTCACCCTTCTTGAGCACGAGACATCCAAATGGCTCACGCATGACGAACTAAGCTCCGTTAAGTGACTGCCGCAGATGAGGAAGTGGTAGAAGGCTGATTCAAGTATAAGGATTTTTGCAGGCAACTTAATCGAGTAGGAGGAAAACGAAGCAGGTTTCTTCCTACTTTCGTTTTCCGACCTCTCACACCACCGTACATGCGGTTCCGCATATGGCGGTTCCTATTTTGGTACCATTCGAGATACGCCCCTATTAAAGTAGCATACCATGCCCTACATAGAAGTTTATTTGTTATAGCTCTATGCAGTGTGTAGTCGCCCCTCAAAAAGGCGACATGAGACCTCTGCAAAACCTTACCCCATTCTCTATCATTCTTGTTTTTGAGCACT